>JBMYRY010000345.1:0-3873 GCA_049602795.1 Bradymonadia bacterium | reverse complement strand
TGACACGTCTATGGATACCAGGCTGTATCGCTGGAATACCTATGTGTCGCCGCATATTGAAAAATATATGGAGACAAAGATTTTGATTGCGAGCACTGGGTGCTTCAAAAGTGGAAAGACCGGTGTTACGTTGTCTGTTTCAACATGGAGTATGCAACCAACAGTCATGACAGATGTTGATTTCATTGCAATTGCAGACCCGGGGGATGCATCGACCGAAGCGAGTGTATTGGGATTTATTCGATCATCTCGTCTACGCGACTTGATGGGTGGCATTCCCGAGGGACAATCAATCTTGGGTCATAGAATTTGGACCTATATTTGTCCGGAGGGGATGGATCATAACCGGCTTATAGGCGAGTTGATGCCCCCACCCGAGTTTAAAGCTGAGTACGGGCTGGATGTGGCTCCTACTAATGAGGGGAATTTGAATTGAAGCAGTCAGAATTAATCGAGCAGGGTCGTAAATCACTCACCCCTAATTATCGACCGGCGCCAGTCGTATTTGAACGAGGTAACGGTGTGCATTTGACTGACATGGAAGGGAAAGAATACCTGGACTTCGCTGCAGGTATCGCAGTGTGTGCCCTTGGGCACGCTCATCCCGCAGTGACTGAGGCGATCCAGACTCAGGCTGCATCTTTGCTGCATGTGAGTAATCTGTTCTTCAATCGACCGTCAATTGAACTGGCAAATAAGCTCATCGAAATTAGTTTTGCTGATCGAGTTTACTTTGCCAACAGTGGAGCGGAGGCGAATGAAGCGGCCTTGAAGTTGGCCCGGCGCTATATGCAGGCCGTTCGGGGCGAGGCGCGCTCTGAGATTGTGTGTACTACGCAGAGTTTCCATGGTCGGACTTGGGCGGCTATCAGTGCGACGGGACAGCCCAAGTATCACAAAGGTTTCTTGCCCCTCGTTCCTGGGTTTAGTCACGTTCCTTACAATGACCTTGAAGCGATGTCGAAGGTGGTCAATGAGCAAACCTGTGCGATTTTGGTAGAACCGATTCAGGGAGAAGGCGGTATCATTGAGCCGGCTCCTGGCTATCTTGCGGGATTGCGAGAACTGTGCGACCGGAATGGGGCATTGTTGATTTTTGACGAGGTGCAAACAGGTGTCGCGCGTACGGGACACTGGTTTGCACATCAATTTGATGGTGTTACGCCAGATATTATGAGTCTTGCGAAGGGACTCGGTGGCGGAGTACCAATTGGTGCGATGCTTTGTACTGAGACGGTTGCTCAGGGCTTCCAACCTGGCGTACATGCGAGCACTTATGGTGGTAACCCGTTGGTCTGTGCGGCCTCGCTTGCAGTGATCAATACCATTGAAGATGAAGGGCTGATGTCCCAGGTCACGCGCGTAGGCGATGCGTTGGAGGCTGGGCTTGCTGCTCTCGTTGAACGTTTTGATGCATGCCTTAGCGTTCGAGGAAGAGGGTTAATGAGAGGCATGGGCGTAGACCCCGAACGGATTGACCGTGCAGCGGTGATGGCTGCGGCACGTGAGAGAGGGCTATTGATTACCACTGCTGGTGCAGACGCCTTTCGTCTGGTGCCACCACTTATCGTAAACGAAACCCATGTGGCAGAAGCGATGTCTATTCTGAGTGCGTCGATTGAAAGCGTGATCGGATGAATCAAAAACGGGACCTAGTCAGTATTGGCGATTTGAGTAAGGGAGAGTGCCTTGCGCTGTTGCGGCGCGGTGATATGCACCGCACCGGAGCGACCCGGGCATCTCGACCCCTCGAAGGAAAAAGTTTGGCGATGTTATTTTCAAAGGCATCTACTCGAACACGAGTAAGCTTTGATGTAGGCATGTTCCAACTTGGTGGACAGTCTGTTGTCCTCTCAGACAAAGATTCTCAGATTGGCCGCGGCGAGCCTATTCCCGATACGGCTCGAGTGTTGTCTGGCTATGTGGATGGCATCATGATCCGAACATTTTCACATCAACGGGTTGAGACGCTTGCAGAGTGGTCAACCGTACCGGTCATTAATGGGCTAACAGACTTTAACCATCCTTGTCAGGTACTTGCTGATTTGCTGACCTGTCGGAGTGAGTTCGGTGAAGAACGCTTAACGAATTTGAAAGTGGCATGGGTTGGAGATGGAAATAATATGACCCGCTCCTGGATCAACGCGGCTCGGGTATTGGGCTTTGAATTGCGTTTGTGTGGTCCAGAAGACTACATGCTCGCTGATGACTTCATCGCGAAGGCTGTGGGCGATCTACCCAATATTCACTACGAATCTTCCCCTTTGGCGGCAGCTCAGGGGGTAGATGTGATGACGACTGACGTCTGGGCAAGTATGGGTGATGAGGCGGAGGCAGAGACGCGTCTCAAGGCATTTGAAGGGTACTCGGTGGATTCTCGGGTCATGGCTGAGACGAATGAGGAAAGTATATTTCTTCATTGTCTACCTGTTCACCGAGGAGAAGAGGTGAGTTCCGAGGTGGTGGATGGTCCCAACTCTCGGGTATGGCTTGAAGCTGAGAACCGCCTGCACATTCAAAAAGCGATCTTGGAATGGACGATCGGTGGATTGGACTTCAGTTAGGCAGGTGTTTCCGCCCGAGCTTCAGACATAGAGTTGGCAGAGTCATTCGAGCGCGGCTGTTCCTTAGGTCGACCGCTCATCAATGCCTTGGCTACATCGATAAACTCTGAAACCACAATGAGACCTAGGGCAATGTACAACAGGAACGACAGGTTTACGTATCGTTCATCATTCCAAGTGGGCAGAAGGTAGATAATTTGGCTTAAAATCGGCGTGAGACAAAGAATCACCGCGTAGCGCGTGCGTTTGAAAGCGAAGGGGGCCATGAGAATGAAAAAGGTAAAATAGTAGCATGTTAATTCTACAGCGCTCACAACCATAAGGCTGCTGAGTGCTGTAATTTCCCAGTCTGTTCGTCGCCGTCCAATCACCATGAGCATCCCGAAAAGCGTGATGAGCGCCGCAGCATGCAGCCATTTTCGGTTCTTCAGATTTTCACTTCGGTGACGCTTCCATTCCTTCCATGGGTCATCAAGATTGCTTTTCTTGGTTTTTCGTCCGACATGGGCTGGATCCCAAGAAATCATCGTTGGTAATCCCATATGATTGGTGAGCTTTGTCCCCTTATGCTTCATGGTGTTGTCCCAGAACTCAGTGTATGCGGACGTGTTGCCCACCACAGCGAGACTCGATAACACAAGACCAATGAGCGCTGCCGTACAACCTGCTGTGTACATTGCATGCGTACGCGTCATGAGGTGACGTTGTCGCTTCCGCAAGAAGTCAACGCCGCCCATGATAATCTTGCCAACAATACCGGCGATAAAGGCGCCGGGGAAAAGTCTAAGCAACATGGACCAAGTCAAGGCGAAGCCTCCAATAAATGAAAAGCCTCGCTTCAGCGCACATACGCTCAGTGTACACATGAACAGCCAGGGAACTCGTCCAAAACTTCCTCCAGTCCAGTCGTAATGCCATGGATAGCCGCAACTCCAAATCAGCATTGCCACACCGCAAACCTCAAGCCCGAAAGCCCACCAGATCATCACGAAAATCAGGACGTACAGGAGTGCATCGATCAGCACAAGCCATCCAAGCCTTTCCTCTAAGTCTGCTTTTTGTTGAGTGAACTTCTTTCGAATCTCTCGATGTTTTTTGCTTGGCTTACCTTTCAAATTGGCTGGTGAATTCACGTTGGCGGCGTCTACAAGTAAATGCTCTCCTCCGGCGTTGGCGATGGGGTTTCCAAGTAAGAGCCACACCGGCGTTGCATTGAAGCCGTGGTCCATGAACATCTTCCCCCAACGACTTTTACCCATGTGCGCCCTGAAGAGCCTCAGGTCTTGCTGGAATTCAGCCCACCGCTCCG
>JBMYRY010000344.1:0-3874 GCA_049602795.1 Bradymonadia bacterium | reverse complement strand
GAACGGATGGAGTATTGGAAAAATGACCCCCGAGGTTGGACTCTTTCCCTCGGATTTGAGGAAGCCGACGAGGACCGAGACGGTGATGGCGTTCTGGATCCAGGAGAGGACCTGAACGGCAATGGAGTTCTGGACCCAGGCGAAGATCTAAACGAGAACGGAGAACTTGACCCACCGGAAGACACGGATGCTGACGGTGTGCTGGATAAACCCAATTATCTCCCCGGCGCTGATCCCGATCTAGAGGATTTAGCGGGCAGAGCGGATGCATTGATGTATTTTTACGAGCGAGAGACCAACACACTCATTGCTACGCCATTGGTTCCGCTGCGTGAGCGTACAACCTACGCAGTAGTGGTGACCAAGAGGTTGAAGGACGAAAACGGAAACTCCGTTGGCTCGCCTTATCCCGGCATCAATCACGTTAGCCAGACGGAGGCACTCAAGGACTTAGGTAACTATCTCCCTGAAGGACTCACGATGAGTGACGTAGCCTTCGCGTTTAGCTTCACCACGCAAACGGTTGAAAGTGGATTCGTCGCTGTTCGAGAAGGTCTTTACGGTCATGGTGTTCAGTCTGAGTTGAGCAACGTACCCGCAAAGGTGAAAAAATTCTTTCCCCTCATTGACCTGGAGCATCCAAACTTCTCAGACCTCATGAGCCCATACCTCGTATACGGTGAAGATTTCGCTGCAGTGTATGAAGATATCTACACGCTGGTTGGTGGGCGTTCCGGGTATGGCTTCGATCGAAGTAAGCTTGGTCACTATTACACAGACTTCCATGCGATCGGTGTATTCGAGTCGCCTCAACTCTTTCCACGGAAAGATAAGAACGGAGATGCGCTCGGGTACAACCAGCAGATATGGCCCGAAAATCTGACGACGAAAGCCGCGCCATACCGATCAGAGGAAATCCCCTTCTGGGTCGCCGTGCCACGAAAGGAAGTCTCTCTTCGAGGTCAGAATGAAATGGCGCCAGTCGTACTGATAAGCCATGGGTATACGAGTAACCGATTCGGGGAAGTTTCCCAGTTCTCTGCATACTTTGCCCAACACGGACTCGCAACACTTGGCATCGAATGTCCATCTCATGGACTCAACCTCAGCGCGACCGAAAGAAGACTCGCCGAGGGGCTACTTTCAGTTCGTGGTGTACGACAATTCGGTGAGGCTGCACTCACTGACCGAGCTTTCGATCAGAATAATGATGGCTTCAAAGACTCCGGTGCTGATTTTTGGACGTCTTATGTGTTCCACACCCGCGACATGGTTCGTCAGTGTACCCTCGATCACATGCAGCTTGTAAAGATGATCAAGAGCTGGGACGGCGTTCGTACGTGGCCACATGACCTCAACAATGATGGTCAAGAGGATTTGGCTGGTGACTTCGATGGAGACGGCATCGTGGACATCGGCGTCAACTCGAAAATCACGATGTTTGGTGCAAGTTTGGGCGGCATCATGTCAACCATGGTTGGCGGCTTGGAGCCCGGAATTGATGCTGCTACCCCAATTGCTGGTGGCGGCGGATTAGGGAACATCGGGATGAGATCCCTGCAGGGCGGCGTTCGTGAAGCCGTTATCTTACGTATGATGGCACCAATCTTTACAGGAACGATCGAAGACGATGGTTCACTTCTCGTAGAAACCATCATCCCAGACCTCAATAGTACCGCGACCAAATCGCTTGCTCGAGTACAGGGCGCAAAACCTGGTGACACGATTGTTGTGAAAAACTTAGACAACGGCGAGCGGGGCTGCGGATACATCGATAGCGACGGGCGAATGAGAACAGGGCTTGCCAGCGATATCGACAATCCTGGCAATATCGGTGCGTTCTTTCAACACGTCGAACAGCTTTCCAGTCGGGACATCAGAATGGGAGAATGCGTTGAGGAATGTACCCTTGCGAGCGCCTGCATCGAATCGGCTTGTGGATACACCTTGGTCGATGACGCATGTGACCGGCTCTGTGCTAACCATGCGGAAGTACGTTCATTCAGTTGCGGTGAAATTGAGGCAAGCGTGTTCACCAAGCCAGGTATTTGTCGCTCACTCGCAGCAGCGGATCGTATCAGCATTGAGTTCTATCACGGTCCTAAGTTGGTTACGGGCGACACCGAGTGCGCCGTCGTAGGTGGCGCTGTCCCGTTCTACACCGTGGATACCTTCGAGCTCGATGTTGAGTTTCAGCAAAAGACATTTAGACAAGGCGCACCACTCGTTGCACTCGCTCAGGGTAATGGTGAGCGCCGAGCAACGCCAGGGCTTCGTCGCTTCCTATCTTTCGCGCAGGTGGTACTCGACCCAGCCGATCCCGCGGTCTACGCTCGACACCTAAACAAAGAGCCATTGTGCTTTCCTGCAACAGGTGATTGCACGGACACCAATACCGTAATTGTGACCACACTCGGTGATATGAATGTCCCTGCCAGTAGTGGTGTTCATGCTGCTCGTGCCGCCGGTTATATCGATTATCTTAATGCCGATCCCCGATATGCGGGAACCGAATATGAAGGTCTTCCGGCCAACCAGATCTTGATTAACACCTACGTCTCAGAAGCCGTTAACACCCTCAAGCGATACACTCAGGGAGATGAAGCGGACAAAGGCGTTCACATTGATGTTGAAAACTTTAGCGAAGGCAATGACCTTTGGGGCACAAATGTACCTAGACTCGACCCTCCTCTCCGCCTTGGGGTTCACGATACGGAGAATCGCGACGGCATCTCTGGCGCGATTTTCCCCATGGGCGAGCCGTCCGGTCAGCACGGTGTAGACTTTCCAGGCGAGCAGGCAGACAAAGGCGTACGCCGCTGTCTTGAGGCTTGTGAAACTGAACAGTGCGACTGTTCGTACAATGATTATTTCGATGTGGGCATTTTCATGTTCAACATCCTAGGTCGATACCTTGCCACCGGTGGTGAGACTTGGACAGCAGATCCATGTAATGGTTTCGACACGTGTGGAGACTTACCACCGAGACCTGAGCCGCGAAGAATGCTGACATTCCGTCCACCAGTTGGCGGCGAAGGCGGCATGGGCGGCGAAGCTGGCACGGGCGGTGAAGCTGGCATGGGCGGCGAAGCTGGCATGGGTGGTGAAGCTGGCATGGCTGGCGAAGCTGGCATGGGCGGTGAAGCGGGCATGGCTGGTGAAGCGGGCATGGCTGGTGAAGCTGGCATGGGTGGTGAAGCAGGCATGGCTGGGGCCGGCGGTTCAGCAGGCGCTCCAAACGGACCTTAAGCACGCACTACAGGATATATCGAGAGATCGCTTCGGGGAAAAAACATGAGCCTCCCCGAGGCCCCCACCCCCATCCTGATTATCTCTAAGCATTGTTGATTTGAGTTCTCAATCAAAGTGGTTTACTCTACACCCATGAGTGAGAGTTCAGAGAATCAAACCCCCGTTGTGAATGAAGATGCGAATGAAATGCGTTTTCGGATCATCGAAGAGAAGATCAATGCTCTGTCCCGACTGATGACGCTCATGCTCATTTTCGTCCTGACGGTAACCTTAGTTCTTTTTCTCCTTCACTGGGCAGGTCACGCCCTATCTCATACTCACTGAATCAATTAGAGGTGAATTTACCTTGAACTGGCTTTAAGGTTCACATTCTTGTTATTGTAGCACCCAAGAGATTGGAGTGATTCATGAAACACCTAAAGTGGCTCTTTTTGCTCGCTGTGATCGGTTGTGGCGACGATACCGCAACGGGTACACCGGTGACTATGCCAATGCCCCGAGATGAAATTGAAAGTTGCGATGGGGTCGACAATGACAATGATACCCGAATTGACGAAGGGCTACTCCGGCGGTCGTGCAATACAGCGTGTGGATCGGGTACGGAAGTGTGCTCCAATGGACA
>JBMYRY010000343.1:0-3891 GCA_049602795.1 Bradymonadia bacterium | reverse complement strand
ATAGACTCGGTAATGAAGGGTAGAATTGGAGCCATGACTTTTGAGAAAGTCACAAGGACTTCGTAAAGTGTTGCATATGCACATGCTTTGTCGAATTGCCCAGTTTTGTCTGACGCACTTCGCCAGAAACGTCGACGGGAACGACGAATGTACCAGTTCGTTAGGTCATCGATGAATCCGAGGGTTGGCGGTACAACTTTATACAGGTAGTAGCCTTCCATCTGTTCATTAACTTCCTTCGTTAAACTTTGGAGGACAGATAAGATCCATCGATCCAGGTCAGATCGTTCAGATGGTGCCGGGATACCAAATTCACCGAAGCCGGATTGTGGAGAGAACCCATCGATGTTGGCGTATTGCACGAAAAACGACCATGCGTTCTGTAGCGGCAATAAGACGGTTCGAACCACTTCTCGAACCCCGGACTCATTGAATCGTAGAGGTTCGGCACGAACCACTGGAGAGGTAATGAGATAAGCCCTCAACGCGTCTGCGCCATGCTCATTTAAAATGTTGATTGGCGGTGGGTAATTCTGTTTCGACTTGCTCATTTTCGAACCGTCTTCAGCGAGCACCATGCCGTTAACGATACAGTTTTGAAACGGAGGCTTGTCGAAGAGTGCCGTGCTCAACACGAGAAGGGTGTAGAACCATCCACGAGTCTGATCCACGCCCTCGGCAATGAATTGAGCAGGGAAATTGTTTTCCACGCGTTCAGCGCCAGCAAAAGGATAATGCTCCTGTGCGTATGGCATCGCCCCAGATTCAAACCAACAGTCGAATACGTCTGGAATTCGAGACATTTTACCGCTGCATTGTGAGCATTCGAAGGTCAAGTGGTCAACTTTGTGGGGGTGAATATCGGTGACCGTTGCTCCGGTCAGTTCCTCTAATTCACTCACCGAACCGATGCAGCGTTCATGCTCGCATGTATCGCAGATCCAGATCGGGACGGGCGTACCCCAAAAGCGATTGCGGGAAACATTCCAGTCTCTCGCATCCGCCAACCAATTACCAAATCGCTTCTGCCCAACACTACCCGGGACCCAATGAATGGTTTTGTTATGCTCAATCATTTGGTCTTTTAGTTTTGACACACGAACAAATCGCGCCGGTACCGCCTTATAAATCAGCGGTGTGCCGCTTCGGTAACAGTATGGATAGCTGTGTTGGATTGTGTCGTGTCGGATTAATCGACCCATGTTTTTAATGGCGCGAATAATCTCAGGGTCCGCTGCTTTGATGTTTTGTCCTGCAAAGGCGGAGACTGCATCCGTGAAGTTGCCTTCGTCATCTACGCTCAAGACCACATCAATCCCGTAGTTTTGGCAGGCGTTATAGTCGTCTTCACCGAAATCAGGAGCCATGTGTACGAGACCTGTACCGTCATCGGTTGTTACATGGTCTGATTTAATGATCTGAAAGGCATTCGGATGGTCAATAAAGTCCTCGAAAATCGGTTGGTACTTTCGACCGATTAAATCACTGCCCACGAGGGTGGCGACGATGTCGGGATCATCACCGAAGATGGCGTTAACCCTCGCCTTAGCAACGATTGCGTATCTTCCTTCCTCACGCTTAACTTTGACGTATTCGATCTCCGGTCCAACGGCGATAGCCAGGTTTGACGGTAAGGTCCAAGGGGTTGTTGTCCAAATCAGCACGCCGGTCTCGGGCTCGTCCACTAAGGGCATTGAAACCGTCACGGCGGGGTCTTGGACGTCCCGATAATCTGAATTCGCTTCAAAATTAGATAGCGAAGTGGACAGACGCCAACTGAAAGGCATGACTCTGAAAGCCTTGTAAACGAGGTCTTTGTCCCACAGTGCTCTAAAAACCCACCAAAGGCTTTCCATATAGGAGAGATCCATCGTTTTGTAATCGTTGTCGAAATCAACCCATCGACCCAGCCGCCCAAGAATTTTTCGCCATTCTTCAGTGTACATGAGTACGTTCTCACGACACGCTTCATTGAATCTTGATACGCCGTGTTCTTTGATGCTCGTTGGGCCGGAAAGTCCGAGCTTCTGCTCCATGAGCATCTCGATTGGTAAGCCATGCGTATCCCAACCGAATCTTCGCTCTACTTTGTAGCCTCGCATTGTCCAGTACCGAGGGACGATGTCCTTGATCGTTGAGGCGACAAAATGACCGTAGTGTGGCAGACCGGTTGCAAAGGGAGGACCATCGTAGAATACAAACCGCTTGTCAGCAGATCGTCCGGCAACCGACTCTTCAAATGCCTGAGTACTAGCCCAAAGCTTTAAGACCTCCTCTTCGCGTGATGGGAGAGAGACGTCTGTGGGTGGTGAGGGAAAGCAATTTTCTGTAGGCATGAAATCTAATCCTTAATTGACAGCCAACAACATGTACTTGGCGTACCCCATCGTTTGTCGTATCGCAACCGAGAGATATGAATTCGTTCAAAAATCTCTTACCTTTTTGACTCTTTTTTTCGAAATTTTCCGGTAACCTCACAAGAATGATACGAAACTTTTCGCGGTTTCTCGTATGCTAATAGAGCATCAGCCGTGTCCGGGCGCACGAAGTCGAGGAACAAAGGAGGTCTCATATGGATAAAGTAATTGGTGGTGCAGTATTGCTCCTCATCATTGTGTCTATTTGGGCGGTGCTACCTTCTGATACGCAATCCACCGCTACGGGTACTCAAGGGCGCGCGAAGCGAGCTGGTGCTACCAAGATTCAAACAGCTAAGCAGTCCGTTGCAAAGTCCCAGACGCAGGTGAAGGCGGGAAAGACCGTTGATGCCACCCCCCTTGGTACGCCGAGTGGAACGACTGAGCTTGTGAAGCCGATGAAAATCGACATGGTGGATGGTGAGCCGATTAATGCGCGGGTCTTTGCAGAAAATCCCGTGCAGGCACCTAAAGGAGACATCCCGCTGCCTGAGACAGATACCCCCACGCCAGATGAAGAACCGCCCGGACCGTTCCATGATGTGCATTGGGACGGTGAAACGGATTTAGCGGATCTCGAACAGTCGTTACTGAAGCTACATGCTCAGCGTGATGGGGAAGGTAAACTGCCTCAAAATGTCGTGGCTTCCCAAGTACTTCGAGAGAACGTGCTACAGGATCTTAAGGTGAGTGCGAATACCCCGGTCGTCTTGATTGGTGATTATGGGTTAGACCATCCCAACGTCATCGTGGAGACCCTGAAGCGTGCGCGCAAAGGCCAATTTCTCACCGGATTCACCTTCGAAGACCCGAACTCCAATGGTTTGGGGCGTAGGGTCTATGTCAAAGTGTTACTCAATTGAGGCGGTAGATTCTTGCACTGTGTTGAGCAGAAATAGACTTTGGGCACATTCATAGTCGTGTCATCGGTTCACATTGACTCACGCCTTGGCGAAATCTGAAGGTGATGCCTGTGCATTGGGAACCCATTCAGATGATTGCCTTCCACTGATCACATGTTTACAACGGGTGCAAAGCAGCGCATCCGCATTTTCTCGAACAGCCGTTCTGCGAGTGCACCGATCGGTCCATTAGACAAAGAGAAGGTGAGCAAGGCGCTCTTAGTTGAAAAAATCTAACCCTTACGTTAGGGTTAGAGTGTTGACATTAGGTGTGTCTTAGGTTAATGAAGACCCCTCGCATGAAGAGACTATAGTCATTAAACGCGTGGGTTAACGGTGGAATTTGTGGCAGAAAAGCGAAAACTAAAGGTTGGTGAACTCGCTGAGCGGACTCACAAGACGGTTCGTGCGCTTCGTTTATACGAAGAGCGAGGCTTACTTTCGCCCATGGAACGGAGTCAAGGTGGCTTTCGCCTTTACGCTGAAAGTTCCATAGAGCGGGTGTCGTTAATCGACCGTTTACAGTCCGTTGGTATGTCTTTAAATGAAATCGCTGAATTGTTGGCTGTTTG
>JBMYRY010000342.1:0-3901 GCA_049602795.1 Bradymonadia bacterium | reverse complement strand
AACCACGGGCGTTAATCGTGAGCGGATACCGCCCCGGTACGAGTTCTCGACTGTAGAGACCCTTACGATCAGTTCGCCCGGAAATATCTCTTGCTTTCCCGCCAAACTGGACACTTGCAGCGACACCGCGACCCGCATCATTCTGAACAGTTAAAGACAACTTACCACGGCGGTCACTCGGATCCTTCTTCACTTTAATCTCAAGGGATGTGACCTCTCCCCCTACGACAATTTTTGATTCTTCGGGTAAATATCCCTTCGCGGTCACGCGCAATAGGACTTCACCATCAGGCATCGGGTAAGAGGTAATTGTGCCTGCCGGACCGGTCACTTGTGCTGAGAGTTCGGGCCGACTTGAGTAGGCCATTGCCGCTCCAGCGATCGGAGCATTGGACTCAGCATCTAAAACCGCGACGGAAAAGGTCTTTAAGGCTGCGATCGGTTCTGGCTCGATACCTGGCTCAACGGCGGCCGGAACTGATGCAGGGGTCGGATCAAGATGATAACCGATAGCCAATGTAGCCAACCAAGGCGGCGTTGCGGGCACGCCGGAATAGGGTTGATCACTCAAGCCAAAACGAACGACCCCTTCGAGGGATAAGTTGTCAGAAATAAAGCCCCGTGCACCCAATGCAACAGAGTGAGGTATGGAGAAAAAGCTATAGTCATTTGAATCGTCGCTTCTTCGACCAAGTTCAACAAGGATAGGCATGACAACTTCGTACTCAACGAAAGGAATAATGGGTTCATCCAGAGGAACTTCTAAGCCTAAACCAAGACTGAGCCGGTCGTATCGTGCTGTTCGGAGACCAAATTCCTGGATAAGCGTCGGCTCATCATCCAAGCCATTATCTAAACTATCAGAGTTTTCCATGTAGTAACCCAGATTCAGGTTGAACCGAATCGGCTCATTTTCCGTCGACTTCAGGTCCACAGACATCAACCCACGAATCTCGGTACTGGTACTGCCCCAGGCAATACCTCCAGAACCAACATCACTTAAAAAGTGAAGCTGCAAGGCTGCACCTGCGCTGACCATCGGCGTGACCTGCTCAACGTATTTGCCGCCTACGCTAAAATCACCTTGTGTTTGAATGAGTTCTGGTTTGCCCAAGCTGTTTGTATTGCTCGTACCAGTGACAAGGAGATAAACCTCCGCATTCTCATGAGGCGTGTACCCAACGGAAAGCCCGGTTTCGATGAACTCATTCGAACTACCGTCTACAGGAAAATCATCCGTACTAAAGCCCCCCAGTCGAGCTCGCAAACGAACCGTATCTACAACACCCACATGGGCTGAAAGCGTTCGATCAAGCCCAATACCGCCTAGGGCACCTGCAAATCGCCCTCTGTGGGCTCTTGGCGTTTCCTTTGATGGCACTGCAGTGTCAGATGTCTCAAGAGATGGGTCGGTGTCCGTAGACGCTTCCACCGGATTCGGCTCAGGGCTCACGTCAGTCGAAGAGGTTTTCTCTGGAGGATTAAGTTGGGTGACCTCTTCCTTGCCATCCTGGGCAACTGCGCCTCCGATGGAGAGCAAGGAAAAGAGTGTGATAGAAAAGAATGTAAAGGCAATTCGCATATCGCTCCATCTCTCGGTACGTCTCGAAGGGTAATGTACCAAGGGATGGACTTATCTCGCGAATTGTTCTGCATTATTTTGCGTTTTTTTTTTTAACTTAAGGTCTGTGCAATACCCGTAGCAAGTGATTCATCGCGTGGCGGGGTAAGGCGATGAGGTCCACTGGTCAACGATTCCAATTGCTCATTCAACTGAGCGAGACAAATCGCTGCGAGGCGTGAGAGATGGTTAAACCCAATCAAAATAATTGCCTGAGCGCAGTTACGAACATTAATGCGACCACCCGATCGCTTTTTGACGAGCCCTAGGACCCTGTTTTTGAGAATTGGCACAGACTCGACGAGACGTGCAATCTCTTTAACGGTAGATTTAGGGTCGTAAATGCGTTCGAATAGTCGCTGGATAAGCGCGATCTTTTGATTAGGCTGTAAGCCATTAGCTGGGGTTTTCATCGGTACCTCCGTGGTAATGATTTCGCGATGACCGCGAAAAACGGATACCTCCGTGGCGTCCGTACCTGTACAATCGGCAGAAATCGCTAGAGCATGAGTAAAAAGTTCGGTGCAAGGTGGGGAGACGTAAGAAAATGGCTGACGAAAAAGCCGAGACTACAAACGCAAAACAAGAATTGTTTACGTGGATGGCACGTACAATCGCTGTGGGCGGTGCAATCGCCATCTCAATATTACCGCCAACCTCAGGACTCACAGTGCAAGCGCAGAATCTGGCTGCGGTCACCTTCTTAATGGCAGTACTTTGGATGACCGAGGCCGCCCCGGTCATCCTGACATCCCTACTCCCCCTACTCCTGTTTCCCTTGTTGGAAATCAGCGATTTCGCAACCGTATTGCCCGTTTATGTGAAAGATTTAATCTGGCTTTTCTTTGGTGGATTTCAACTCGCTTTTGCAGTTGAAAAATGTGGGCTGCATCGACGCATGGCAATGGCTGTGTTGAACGCTGTAGGTACTCAGCCAGATCGCGTTGTCCTTGGGTTTATGCTCGCCAGCGGTCTGCTGTCAATGTGGCTATTCAATACCTCCACAACCCTCATGCTATTACCTGTTGCCATGGCCGTCGTTAGACAATTAGACCCAGATGCGCGCTCGTATCTTGGTGAAACATGCATGCTCGGGTTAGCGTATGCCGCCAGCATTGGTGGAACAGGTACCTATCTTGGTACTGCTCCAAATGGCGTATTCAGAGAACAAGCTGCCACATTCGGCACAGAGATCTCATTTGGGCACTGGATGCTATTCGCAATGCCACTCGCGATCTTACTCATCGTTTGCGTGTGGTTCTTCCTTACTCGAATCGCCTTACCCATCCGCGGGCTGGTCCCTACAAAAATCGACCTAATGACTCAATCGGCTGGTCGCTGGTCAACCGCTGAAAAACGAGTCGCTGTAATCTTTGCAATCACTGTTGTACTTTGGCTAACTCGGGGCTATTTGACCTCTCTATTGAGCCTGGAAAAAGGCGTATTAACCGACGGTCGCATTGCCATCGTGAGCACCATCATTCTTTATCTCATTCGGGAGGGTGACTCATCAGAACGGCTGCTCACGCTCACAGAAGGGCGAAAAACTCCTTGGTCAATTCTCGTGTTATTCGGAGGAGGATTCGCCATTGCCTCAGGATTTAAACAAACAGGGTTGTCAATGTGGGTTGGAGAAACCATGAAACTCTGGGTTCATGGATGGCCAGTATATGCTGTTGTCATTACCATTGTATTACTCGTCACATTCCTTACCGAAATCACATCCAACACAGCAACAGCCAATGTGCTCCTTCCGGTCATTGGTAGCCTTGCTGTTGCCACAGACACGCCCGTCGTATTACTCATGCTTCCAGCCACCTTAGCAGCATCCTGCGCCTTTATGATGCCAGTAGCCACCCCTCCAAACGCCATTGTTTATGGGTCGAACATGGTCTCAATCAAGAGAATGGCAAGTGTAGGTCTATGGGTGAATCTATTGACCGCATTCGCCATAACAGGATGGACGCTCACATGGGGACGACTTGTATTACCGCTCTAAATCATCGCATCGAAACATCGCAGAATAAGGGGCGCCATATGATCCACACTCGGATTTCCCTATTTAGGTTTGGCTTACGAAGCTTGGTCGTTTACACTCCACGGTGATGAAAGCGAAGACAACAACAAATGAGCGGCGACCTCCAACAACCGTCGATCACTATGAACTTCGAGATGTTCATCGTGCCTACACGGTTGAGCTCAAAGCGAAAACACACCACAGGAGCCGGACCATTACGCTTGAAGGCCGAAACCAGTCATCGGAGTTCAATGACTGGTTAG
>JBMYRY010000341.1:0-3903 GCA_049602795.1 Bradymonadia bacterium | reverse complement strand
TGTTGGATTTGCACTCGCGGTTCTTCTTGCAGCTTTTTCCGAGTGCCTTGGTACTATCCGCGAGACACCGGTTAATGCCGAGCCGTTGATTACAGTATTTGCCTTTTTTGCAATCAGCATCCTTTTCACAGATTTCACCCAGCAAATATCGGGATATAGCAATGTAGTGGTAAATGGTGTTGTCTTGACCACCGTAGCCTTTGCACATGGTGTATCTGGAAATCGTATAGGTTCTGCTGCCCGTCCTGAGATTATTCTCCTGTGTTGCGGTGTTTGTGTATTGAGCATGTTGGCATGAAGTCTTTGAGATTTTCCCAACAAATTCATACTCATCATCAAGCCCCAACGCGTGTCCAATTTCGTGATCATGCGTACCATCCGTGGTCATCGTAGAGAAATTATGTGGCTGGAAAATGTTTGATTTATACATTTGGTTGCCATGATGCGGCATAAACTCAGAGGCAAACTTAACCGGCAAATATTCGTCTTTCTTAGTGACGAGGGCTTTAAGCACCTTCTTGGCTGCGGGATCCATCCATTTTTCATTAAACCCCTTGAGTGCAATGTGCAGTCGAAAGTTATTGGGGGTGCTCCAATGTGCTTCGCCCTGGGCGATAAAATTCTTCAAGATCCAATGGTCGGGTCGAATTTTTACAAACTTCTTTGTGAGTGGATCTTCGCCGTAGAGATGCGTTTTTCGCTTCACGCGACAACCGGTTCTCAGACTGCCTTTCTTACCCTGTTTGTACTCGATTTTGCCTCGGTCGATGAACTTGTTTTTTCGGTCTCTTTTGTGCGCGTTGCTCCCAGATTTGCCTTTATACTTGCCAGCCTTTCCTTTGACATAGGTCGGCGGGCCACCGCATTTGGTTTCCCACACCGGCCTTGCACCGGTCTTTCTTTCATATGTGGTATTCTTGCCCTTGCCCTTAACGTCGATTTGGCTCAAGTCGTAGAGATTACTGGCATGAGTTTCGTTTAGGTCTACTCGGTTTTTGATCGTTTCAATGATCTCATAACGGTAGGGAATGAGCACTTGCCATTCGCCATTTTTCTTCCAGACCGCGTAGCGCATTTTGAAAGGAAAGACGCCCGCAAACTTATAAGTGAATTTGAAGAAATGGGCTGGCAGGTTCTTCTTTTTAAGCGTGTTCTTCATATCTGACCAATCTGATTCGGTCAGAATTTTGCTGAGCGTTTTGCCGGTGGCATCGCGCTTTCGATTACATTCAAGCACGAACGCATTATACTTCTGGCTCCCAAAGTAATTCTGCTCTGGGAACAAGCTCTTATACAGTTTGATTTCTTTGTTGGTCTTCGCTTCGACCTTTAAGTCTTTGACCGCCTTACACAGATCCGCTGACGCATGACCGGACAATAAGAATACGACCAACGTGATAAGTAACCGCATCATTTCCCCCCCTCCCTTCGAGATATTTCTGTGGTCGGAGTGTACCCATTTGCCACTGAGTTTAATACGTAAATGACAAATGGGTTCAGCAGGAAGCTGTTATTTGGGCTTGATGGTTGTCCGTCTATCTCGAATCATTGACTACCCACACGAGCCTTAATGACAGTGATGCATAGGACAGTATTTATTGACGGTCATTCTCTAGATTTTCACCTTTAATGACGCATTGCCCCTGTTCACAATATGCGCGCGTTCTGTTTTTTGAACAGGTTGTGGCAAGCCGTTTTTGGTAGAGCGGTGCTGCGCAGGAACGCGTCAGCTGTTCACATGCTTTGAGGTCTGCTTGGTACTGAATGTCTTTGACCTGCTTTGCGTATGCCCGGTTTACGGTTGACGACCGGTTGAGGCATACCGCAGAGCTACAGAAGGTGTATGCCGGAAGTAAAATACACTCTAGATCCTCGGTGCAAGCCCGGTGTTTCATCTTGTTAAGTGCATTCTGATAATTGTTTTCTATGCGCTCTCGATCAATGAGGCACTGGGTCATCGACGGTGATTTTACAGAGTCGGGAGCGCCTTTATTAATCGACTGTGGTTGGGGTGGGGGCGCCGTTGAATGCTTCGTTGCATGCTCCGTTATCTTACGCGTTGGTTTCACTGGTTTCGGGACGTCTGCCTGACGCGGACGGTCTCTAAATTGATAGGCGCATGCAATGCTGCTGATCATGGCAAGCACCGCAATGCATCGGGCCGGTGAGTTTAGCATGTCAATCTTCATTGGTGCTGACTGCCATCCATGCTCGCGTCAGTTACCTGGAACGCTCGTTATTCTTCTTCGTCCGTTGGTAAACAGGTCTTGAGTGCTTCGTTTTGTGCTTTGCATGTCGCTGGACCGTCGTCCTCTTTTAACTGTGATTCAACATTGAGGTCGTTTCCGTCTTCTTCGCAGTAAAAGCCCTCTCGATTTACGAGCAAACATTCTAGGAGTGCATCGCCTTGTTCGAGGCAGTCGTCTGTAATGGCACAGTTCTCAAATTCAGTTTCTGAGCAGCCAGTTTCTCTTTCGAGTATATTCAATTTTTCGCATAGAGCCTCTCGTGTCGGTGCCATTGGCTCTTCTGGTTGTGTGTCTTTTTCTGAGTCGTCGGAACCGCAGGCCAAAAACGCAGCTGAGAATAGCGATGCGATAAGCAGTACGTGACATGTTCGACTCATGTGTTTCCCCGTTCCTATTTGTGGTCGTACGGTAAACCGGTTTTGCTGTGACGTCAAAGATGACTCTTTTGCCTTCTCTCAATAGAGTGCTTAAGACACATTGTCTCGCTATTAAGTTCGCGTACGTCAGGCGGTAGAGCTTCCTGGCTTGCTAAGTCTTGGGTTACCTTGCACACTGATGTTGTGATGAGTTGGGAGGGGCGGTATGAGAGTCTTATTTGCCAGCGTGATTTTGCTGCTGGCGTTGGGGTGCAAGGATAAAGGCGATACAAATTCTGACCTTGGGGAATCATTGCCTCAAGACCGGATGGATGCGGCGAGCAGTAGCCCAGATGTATTTTTAGTCGACGAGCCTGATGTTGGTGTCGATCAGGGCGTTCAGGACGCGATGATCGCTCAATTGAGCGTAGAGTTCACAGCACCAACGTCAGGTCAAGTCGTTGAGCTGGGCGAGGCGCTAACGATTGCTGGTCAAGTGATAACGGACACCCCAGAGGCCGTGCCCTTTGTTGCTACGAGTCTGATGTTGAACGATGTTGTCTCTCTGTCTGTAGAATTGGATGAAAATGGGCGCTTTGAAACCACGATAGACGCAGATCAGCAAGGCGAGAATGTCTTGGTGTTCACCGCTCGTCTCTATCCCAATGTTGTTGCCACGAGTGAAGTGAGTTTTCGGGTGGTTGATTGCACTTATGCCGAGAACTTTGACGAGGCATTTAATCCAGATGTGTGGACGATTTACGAGTGTACCCGTGCGGGTGGTGATCGAAACGGACCCTGTCTTGATGATGTGGAGACCTTGATTCAGCGGGATGGTTGGCTGGAGTTGACGAATAATCAACTTTTTACTGCCTCCGCGATGCTTTTGACGGGGTTTGGCATTGCGCCGAATAATTTGGATCTCGAGTTCGAGGTCAGCACTGGTAAATGCGAAGTGCCTGGTGCTTGTGATCGTCAACGCATTCATGCGGGGGGCGGGTTGGCTGTGTCCATTTGGAACATTGGTCCCGAAGAGTTTGAGCAGGTGTGGGCGAATCGGATGAGTCATTTTCTGCTGAGCCCGGAAAAACTGAGAGACTCCGGATTTAGGCGACCCGAAAGCATTCACATTGAGTTTGATACGTACTCGAACTCGTGTTCTCAAATCTGCGGAGAAAATGGCTACGATGGCTGCGGTAACCCTGCCACTGATCCGAGTCCAAACAATCACATTCAACTTCAATTTAATGGTCATCCCGCAGGCTTTCTTGACTACAGTTTTGATGAAAGCAGCGAGG
>JBMYRY010000340.1:0-3909 GCA_049602795.1 Bradymonadia bacterium | reverse complement strand
CCAAGTTGTTTTTACTTGCTGAATCTTTAGGTGGTGTGGAATCACTCATCGGGCATCCAGCTACGATGACGCATGCCTCTATTCCTCAATTGGATCGGCAAAAGATTGGATTAACCGATTCTTTGATTCGATTGAGTGTGGGTATTGAGCATATCGATGACCTCATCGCTGACTTGGAAGGCGCCCTTGCTGACTAGCCTGATCAGAATTGTCTTTGACGTAACCTCCGGTAATCGAGATACTCAAAGCGTTATGCGTGTTCGACTCTTTTCATTTACCATCGCGGCGCTGGTCTTTGTCCTCTTTGGATGCGAGGAGTCAGCGCGAGCTCCGCGAACCGAGACCTTTACGCCTCTTCCGGCGATGGAGACGGTGGTGGAGCCACAAGACTGCCTCGAGCCTGTCGAGTGGCTTGAAAGTACCGTGCCGCGACGGCTGTCGAGTGTCGAATATACCAACATCATTTCTGATGTGTTCGGTTTGTCCATTGATGAACTCGTGTCCTTTCCAGCCGACGAAGAAACAATGGGATTTGATAATAATGCCCGTGCTTTACAAGCTAGCCCAATCCATATTGAGCGTTACTTCGAGGCTGCAGAAATTATCGCCGTACAGGCAGTCAGAATGGTGGTGCCCGAACTCGAATGTGATTTGGTCGGTGTTGAGCGAGCCTGCTTAACCCAGTGGGTCGGAAACATTGGGCTGCGTCTCTGGCGACGACCATTAGAGACCGACGAATTAGCTCGAATGCTCGAGCTTTTCGATGCGGGCATCGAAGCCGACGAAACCGAGTTGACCGCCCTTTCTCGGGTGCTAGAGGCGATGCTCCAGTCTCCGTTTTTTCTGTATCGAATTGAGATTGGTGAACCAACGGATCGTGAGAACGTCTTTGATCTGACCGCCTACGAATTAGCGAGTCGGTTGTCCTTCCTTGCTTGGCGCACCGGACCTGATCATGCACTTCTCGAAGGGGCGAGCAATGGCGATTTAGCGACACCCGAAGGACGTCAGGAACATTTAGAGAGGCTGTTGAATGATCCAAGGGCGTTGAGGGCGTGGTGGAGCTTCTTCGAGCAGTGGTTACATCTAGATCAGTTGCTGCGGCTCGAGAAAGACCAGGACCGTCATCCAACTTTTGGCATGAAGCGCACCGAATATTACGCACAGGCGAAAGCGTTCGTGCACACGCATGGCATTGGATCCGATGCATCGATTGCTTCGCTGCTGAGCGCGTCCTTCGAATTGGAGGATGACCCTCGGCATGCTCAACGCCGGGGCGTTTTGTCTCTTCCTGGCTGGTTAGCAGTTAACGCGAAGCCAAATATGACCTCTCCGATTCACCGAGGTGTCTTCGTCCGAGAGCAATTGCTGTGTACTGCGTTACCACCACCGCCGCCTGAGGCAATGGTCACAGCGCCTAATCCCGATCCGAGCTTAAGTGCTCGTGAGCAGTACGAGATTCATCGGGCTGATGAGTCATGCGCATCCTGTCATAAATTGATTGATCCCGTGGGTCTCGTGTTTGAGCATTTTAACGAAGTGGGTGAATGGCGGGACCGCGATAACGGCCGTCCCATCGATAGCTCGGGGGAAATGTTCGGCAGTCGTGATCTTGATGGTGCATATGTGGACCATGTGGCTCTTGTAGAAGGGCTCGCTCAGAGTGAGCAAGTTCACCGATGTTTCAACCATCAGGTGTTTAGATTTACGTTTGGGCGAGGAGAGCGAACAAGCGACGCCTGCTGGATAGAGCGAGGATTCGAGGTGTATTCAAACAACAATATGAGTCTGAGGTCTCTGCTCATGCATTACGTGTCTACACCATCTTTCACAAAAACATTTCGGGAGGTGTCTGATGGATCGTAGAGCCTTCTTGAAGTATCTTGGCGCCGCTGGTCTAGCCCCGTTTATCCCGAGCTTTGCGCGGGGCAGCGACACCGAGTTTCCCACGCGATTTATTGTTTTCTATCAGCCCAATGGGACCAAGAAAGAACTGTGGACTCCCGCAGGAGAGCCCACAGAACGTGTTTTTGAACTCGGATCTATTCTTCAGCCCTTGAACTCGTTTAAGGACAATTTGGTTCTTGTTGACGGTCTTCAACTCTCAGCGGCGAAAGTCGGTCCTGGCGGTCCTCACCAGAGGGGGATGGCTGCGTTGCTTACGGGCGCTGAAATTATGGAAGGTGACTTTGTAGGCGGAGACGGTCGGAAAGCAGGCTGGGGTGGCGGCATGAGTGTCGATCAATATGCGATACAGAGATTGCGACCAGGCACCCCTCTCTCAAGTTTAGAGTTGGGTGTTCGAGTGATGGAAAATATTCCGCGTTCGAGATTGATCTACGGTGGACCAGAGCAGCCATTACCACCTGACAACGACCCTCTTTCGGTTTACGGGCGAATTTTTGGAGCCAATGACCAGAGGACGTCGTCTCCGGAAGAGCGTTCGGACAAATTGGTAAAACGAAGTTCGGTTCTAGATTCGGTGCACCAAGACTTTGCCAAACTTAAGACCCTACTCGGCGGGGCAGATTGGCGCAAACTAGATCAACACGCGACATCGGTGAGAGAGTTAGAAAGGCGGCTCACGCTCCTTGCGGAACAATCGGCTGTGTGTGGGATTACCGAACCTGCAGAGGTAGCGAATCCGATGACCGAAGAACAATTCCGGAGCGTTCTACGTGCCCAGATTGACTTGACGGTCGCCGCTTTCGCGTGTGATGCAACCCGCTTTTCGTCCATTCAGTGTAGCTCGGCAGTCAACGCGTTGCGCTTTACGTTTATGGGCTTGAATCAATACGAAGGGCATGGGCTCTCACATGCTGGGGATAGCAACGCGAACCTGCAGACTCAGTGGGAGGCAATGCTGACATGGTACAGTGAACAGCTTGCTTACCTACTCCAACGACTTGCCTCGATTCCTGAGGGGAATGGAACAATGTTGGATAATACTTTGGTTCTGTGTGTTAACGAGATCTCACGAGGGAACACGCACAGTCATGACGACATGCATTTTCTTCTCGCTGGTGGTGCCGGTGGTCGATTAGAAGGAGGGCGATATCTGCGATATGACGACCGCCCTCACAATGACTTGTTGGTGTCGGTGCTTAACCTGCTCGAGCTGGATGATGAAACTTTCGGTGACCAACGCTTTTGTTATGGTGCGCTGCCCGGACTCGTCTAACGTCCCATTTTCTTCTGCCAGAATCCCCAATACGGCGGGTGTAGATTATGGATTTTTTCAACGCGCCAGGTGTAGTTGATGGGGTTGCCATCAGGGCGTCTCAACGTGCGTCCACCCGCTCGGCGAGGCGTGTCGAAAAATTGCGGATGATAAATCAGATAGTCCACGGCTTTCGAGGCTAGGTAACTCGGGGGGGCACTGCGGGTGTGTCCGGGTCGATTCCCCTTTGGTTTAACTTCATGTGCGATCCATTCGTCATTGAGACCGAGGATATCGACGGTGTATAGCCGTGAAAAAAACGGGATTGTGCCTGCTGCGGTCGTTGCGAGGCTTTCATTGGGATCTGAATGCTCTCTGAGCCACTCTCCTGCAAGTTGGCATTGCTTCGCAAACATTTTCAACCAGCCAATGGAGTCAACGCCTCCAGTACTGCCAACTTTCATTGCCGCATCATCGACACGCTGAACGTGAGTTAGCGTACCCGCCAATACAAGCGTGATCGCGACTGTTTTTATCCAGATGGGGAGGCTCTTGATCGCTTTGATTCTGTAGAGTCGTGCAAGTCCGAGTGTGCCGATTACTGCACCGATCGGCATGACCGGTACAAGGAACCGGTGGAGGGCCATAAAGTCACCGCCTACCTTGGCAACATGGACACAGAACACACCTAAGAAGACCGCACCACACCATTTGATCCATCGAGTGTCTTGTTTCGTGGGGGCGAGTTG
>JBMYRY010000339.1:0-3912 GCA_049602795.1 Bradymonadia bacterium | reverse complement strand
TGATGCTGAGCAGCCCGAGAAGCTGATTGATTTGAGCGGTCGCGGCAGCGAAAATCAGTGCCCAGTCGCTGTGGTTCCGGAAAGCGAGCGTAATCTCCGAGTTCGACCGCTTGATGTCATTTCATTGAGTGGGATTCAGTCTGTTGACCCGGATGGACCGAACCAGAAGCCAACACGGTATCGCTGGACGGTTGTTTCTCGTCCGAGCGGTTCATCATCTCAGCCTGTTGAATCTTTTTCTAACCCACTCCGACCGGAAGACGGGGGTATTGTTGACAATGAATCCACAGCGGAAGCTTTCTTCTGGGTAGACCTCACTGGAAACTATGACATCGAACTGACCGTTGTAGATGAACTTGGATTTGAAGCACCAAGCTCTACGTGTCCGCAAGAGCCGGTGCGTATTCGAGTTGAGGCGGTACCAGACGAAGATTTTACCGTCGAACTCGTATGGAACACCCCAGCAGACCCTGATCAATACGATACGGATGGCACCGACATGGACCTTCACGTCGGACACCCAACTGCGACTGTTTGGTTTGATCGTGACTTAGACTGTCATTACCGAAACCCAATTGCTAACTGGGGGAATTCAGACGCTCAGAATGCAACGCTCGACGTGGATGACGTGGATGGTCTTGGACCGGAAAAGATTAGTATCTTGGATCCGGAAAATACCCAGAACTACGATGGACGCCCCTATCGAGTTGCTGTTCACTATTACAGCGACAGTGGTGGTTTCGGTGGTTTCGGTACCGGCTTCGGTGCGTCGGATGCGACCGTTAAGATTACGCTGCGGGGACAGGCCGTATCTGAGTTTACTCGCACGATGAACAATTGGGACCTTTGGGAGGTCGCCGGCATTATTTGGACCCCTACGGACCGACGAGTTCAGGAACTAAATACCGCCTTAGTTGAATTCCCACCACCAGGTCTGTAGACCGCCAGCGTGTTACGCGAGCAGCGACGCGAGACGGTTACCATAGAATCCCTCGGCGCCAGCGGATGGGGGCTCGCTCGACTATCCAATGGACGGAAAGTAAGAGTGCCCGGCGTCTCCATTGGCGAGCGGCACGTCATTGATGCATTCAGAACATTCAAAGGTTGGCAGGGCCGCTCCATCATGTGTGAGCGTTCAGCCCCACAACGTCTTAAACCTGATTGCGAATACCATGGTTTATGTGGCGGTTGTACGCACCGACATCTTTCGGAATCAACACGTATTGAGACGCTCAAGGCTGACTTAATTCGGCGCACGGAGAAAGCTGGGTTCGGTGGATGTCGCACGACCGTTGTGAACAGTGTGCCTAGAACCGGGTATCGTAATCGAGCAATCGTACAGCCCGTTAGAGATCACGATTCAACTTGGCATTTGCGATTTGGACGTACACCGTCCTTTGATGGCGTTGAATTAGAGATGTGCTTGACTCAATCGCCTGGCATCAGGGCATTATGCGAAAAGGTCTGCTCAGCGCTTGGTGACGAACACGAACCCTATTCGGATGAGGAGCAGGTAGGCTCTCTGCGCCACATCATATTAGCGACGACAGATTTGCCAAATGAGCGTGGAAACAGAGTCATCTTTGCCTTCCATGGTCACTGTGATTTGAACAAGTTCGAACGACTAAAGTCTCGTCTAATTGCGAGCATCGATGCGCTCGAACTTTTCATTGATGAGTTGCCCAAACGCAATGCAGGACTTCAATCAAAGCCGATCTTGCAGCACCGGACCGCCACTTTTCTGCCCAAGGTCGGTGGACGGGATTTTACCGTCTCTCCGACGAGTTGGTGGACCCAGACACCACTGAGTGTTCCTGGCTTGATCGCCACACTTGACCGGTTCATTCAGTTAAGTCCCGATGACCGGGTGGTGGAGATTGGATGCGGGGTAGGCACCGTGCGCGCTTTGCTGAATACACCATGTGAATCTTGGATTGGGATTGATCACGAAAGAAGTGCGATTGATGATGCAAAACTGAACGTAGACACGAAAGCCCTTCGTACAGCGTTCTACGTGGGCGATGGTACCCATTGGCTTAGGAAATTGAGCGGGCGCGCGGAGGTAACATGTCTACTCATTCACGCTATGCGCCTTCCATTTGGATCTCATTTCATGAAGCTTGCACAGGCACTTCAGCCGAGTCGGTGTGTGTATATTGCCCCCAATCCAACGTCTCTCTTTAGAGATCTTGAGCAGTTGACGGATTTTGAATTGACTGAATTGGTTTTGATTGATCATACACCGGGCTCTGGTCATTACCTAACGGTTGCCCTACTCTCACAGTCGGTGTAATCAGCAGTCATGGGACAACTTCAGGAGGGGAGTTAAATGCTGGACGAGTATCTGACGGCGTTACTTAGCGGTAGCGCAGATGCCCTTCAACTCAAGGATGGCGGGCGCCCAGTGTTGTTTTTTGGTCATGTTCAAAATGAGATCGATATGCTTGCATTACCAGCCGGTACGGTGAGTGAGCTTGCCGATCAATGGCTTACGAGTGAACAGCGGCAAGAACTCAAGAGCGCCGGTCGATTGAATGGGTACCTCAATTTCGATAAATTTGGCAATCTGGAGTATGTGTTTCGCCTTGTTGATGAACAGTTTGTTCTTGCGTTACGCCCACAGAGATCTCAAGGCGAGGGTGGAGTCGAAGACCATACACAGCAGGTGGTACGACGCCTTAATGTAGCCGCCAATGTTGAGAGTCTTTTGATTCAGAGTGTCAGAGAGGGCGCGTCAGACATCGTGCTTTCAGCGGGCAGACCTACCAGGGTGCGTTTTGGGCATGGTTTTTTTGCACTTGAAAGTCAGATAAGCACCTCCGAGATGATTCTGAACATGCTTGGTGACCAATTGAATGAGCGTACCTTGGAGACGTTGCATAGTTCGGGTAGTGTCGATTTAGCGGTAGAGTTTACTGATGAGTCTAATACCTTTCGCTTCCGCGTGAATGTGTTTAAACAATTCGACGGACTCGCTGCGGCTTGGCGTCCAATTCGAGATGACATTCCCAAATTAAGTGACCTTGATTTGCCGGATGAGATTTCTATGATTCAAAATATCGAACATGGTCTTGTCCTCATTAGTGGTCCAACCGGCTCCGGCAAGTCCACGACCGTTGCCGCATTGCTTGATGAAATTAATCGGAGTGAAAGACGTCATATTGTGACGCTCGAAGACCCGGTGGAATATCGGTTTGCGGATCGGTTGTCCATGATTCACCAGCGAGAAGTCGGAGAGCATGTTGATTCATTCTCAACGGGGTTGCGTGCAGCACTTCGGGAAGCACCCAATATTATTTTTGTGGGAGAGATGCGAGACTTGGAGACGATCAGTGCCGCTTTGACAGCAGCGGAAACGGGGCATTTGGTTGTGTCTACTTTGCATAGCGGGAGTTGTGTTCAAGCTCTTGAGCGCATCATTGATGTTTTCCCCGAGCAGCAACAACAACAGGTTCGAGTTCAACTTGCAGAGGTGCTGAAGGTAGTTGTCACCCAACGTCTTTTGCCGAGGGTGTCGAGTCAATTACGAGTACCAGCATGTGAAGTACTCGTGATCAGTCATGCGATTTCTAATTTGATTCGAGAGCGTCGAACTCATCAGATCCAATCGAGTCTGCAAATCGGGAAATCGATTGGCATGCTGCCGTTCGAGCACTCATTGATTCGCTTAATTGAAAGAGGCTTGATCACGCCAGAAACTGCACTCACTGTGGTCCCTGATTCAAAAAATATTGCTAGCTATCTTGAGGAAGAATAATGACGACGAAGCGCGCGGAAGTGTCCCTGTGGACGGACGGAGCATGTTCGGGTAACCCCGGCCCCGGAGGGTGGGGCGTTTTACTTCGCTATGGTGCACATGAGAAGGAGATCTTTGGTGGCGTGCCAGACACCACTAACAATCGTATGGAGATG
>JBMYRY010000338.1:0-3933 GCA_049602795.1 Bradymonadia bacterium | reverse complement strand
TTGATATCGTACATGCGCTCTTACTTTGTTGTCGTCCCAATCTGTTCGCTCAGTGACATTTGCGCCTGAGATAAAGATCGGTGTGCCCCGCGAACTGACGCGTCGAGAGAAAGATATTAGTCCAACGGGTCCGTTTGGGCCCTCGAGCATTGCAGACAGCTTGTCTAGTTCTGCGAGCACAGCAGAACCAACCTCATTCGCCTTTCCATGCTCAAACTCGAGCGTCCAAACACTGCTGGTACCTGGCAAGGTCGCTAACTTTAGGTAATTAAAATCAAAATCCATCTCTTGCTCTCCTCTTAATTCAATCGCTTTTTCAGTATCAGGCAAACCGCATACCTCCCCACGCGGCAACGAGTCCACCCAAGATACTCAACAGGATATAGGTTATGGCGTACAAAATTTGTCCCGACTCGTAAAGTCGGACTGTTTCCACTCCAAAGGTAGAGAAGGTCGTAAAGCCACCCAACACGCCCACCGTGATCCCAAGGTGAACCTCAGGTCCAAGTCGAGCGCCAATGTTCGGGTGAGATGCCAAATAGCCGAGTACGAAACACCCAACCACATTCGCAGCCAAAGTGCCCACGGGCAACATAGCTGAGGAAGACTTCAGCGCGACGGCCAGACCATAACGCAGCACACTTCCGATGCCACCACCGATAAATATCCACAGCGCCGTCATCTGAAACCCCTTCACATCAACTTCTATAATCAGTTAGGTTTCGTCGACCGGAGCGTTCGACCTCTTGTTCTTCCATTGCATGCTGGCATTTTACACAGAAGCGGGTGTAAGGCAGAATTTCAAGACGACGCGTTGCGATGCATTCCTCACACTCCTCACAGGCCCCAACTAAGTCAGGTTCATCGTCAAAGCGAGTCAATGCATGCTCGATTTGTTCAAGGATCTCCTTAGTTTGCTTATTCTTTGAGGACTTCAGGACCTGATTCATCTCATTTAGCGGCTGAAAGTCTTCATCCCGACGGCCCACATCGTCCTGACGGTTTGGCGTCATTTGCTCAAACCCTTGAGTTTTGAGCGCCTCTTTCAGCGACAATAAGATCTGCTTTAGTCGATTGGACGCATCGTGATCGAGACACATCACATTCCTCCCCAAGAATGTATCAACACATGCCTACTCACAGGCAAGGTTAGCAAGCCCTGGTGTACCCAAATGCTCAGGATCGTCAAGATAGACCGACGTGCTTAAACACCATGAATTTGGATCATCATTTTGCACCGAATCAAATGCATCGATGTCCAGATTTAGGCTCGCTTGTCTCGCAGTTGGAAAACCTTGACCATATTCGAATGTATCGATTGCAAGCTCGCCACATCGAAGCTCGATCAGGTCGCCGTTATTGTTCAGGGAGAAGTCGAAAGTCACTGGTGTTTGAAGACCACCGTTCAACATTTCATCCGTATCACGAGCGAAAAGCACATAGTTATCAGGCTCAACGTACACAGCTTGTAAGAGACTTACGCCACTCCCATCGGACACTTGACATCCACCCAACCAGAGCGGACGTCCGGAGCCATTAAAGACTTCGAACCACTCGCCAGTCTGATCTGCCAATCCCCCATCAGGGTTGTACATGACTTCAGTGAAGAAGACGTCCCCCACCTCTGGTCCGGTGGTATTCACACTCACACAAGTCCCTTCTCGGCAAGTGGTATCGGGCTCACACGGCGTGATCGTCGATGGATAATCACAGGTTTCTGTGAAGTTGCTCACTACACAGGTCCCCGTCTCGTATGACACAACTGAAGACCCATCGCACGTCGGCGCAGGGGCTTCACACACAACATCGACACACCTCGGACATGCGGGGTTTGCCGCACCTGGTGTGCCAAGATGACGAGGTGTCTCCAAATAGACCTCTTGCGCAGTACACCAAGCACCGCCAATATCGTTTTGAGTTCCACTCAGCGCATTGGCATCCAAACTAATCGAAGCGGCATTCCCACTTGGGAAACCATTTGAAAAATCATATGTGACTCGGTCTATTTCCGCGCTATTACAACGAAGAACAATCGTGTCACCCGCATTCGTCAAATTGAACGAAAAGGTCCCGTCTACAGTTAGGCCCCCATTTCTCTCTGGATCATCGTTTCTTGCAACCAACGCGTAACCATTGGGAGGAATGACGAGCGCTTCAAGTGTAGATGGGTTTTCAGGCTGTGGTCGCTGGGCGTCATAATCGGTTAAGTAACACCCATCGAGGTTAATCGGACGCAGCGTCGTGTTATAAAGCTCAATCCACTCCGCATTACCTTCATAAAGTCGTGGTGTGGTCAGTGATTCATCATCTCGAGGGTCGTCCGGATTATACATGAGCTCACTGATGATCACATCGCCATTGATCGGTGGACTTGGCTGTGTATCGTAGCACACACCAAAAGCACAGAATTGACCACGCTCAGCGCAATCAATCTCTTCCTCCTCAAACTCGCACGCAGCCAGACCGATGTCGTTGACGACGCAGGTTCCGTTTGGCTGAAACGACTTTGCAACCGTACCTTCACAGGTTCCACGAGGTGGAACCGCACAGGACTCTGTTTCGCATGGCGCCGTCGGCGGTTGGGCGTCTAGCTGCCCCGCTTCGTCAACATCATACCCATCCGATGAGCCTGCTTCGCCACCGTCACAATACGTCCAATTACGGCCACCATCTACACTGAACCGATAAGCGAAATCATAGCTACCAGGCAATGGCACATACAAGGTAGCAACATACTCATCGAAAGAGGGCTCTCCACCAGCATTGGCATTATAGTCACTATTGGGACGAGCAAAGATCCAAATCCAGTCATCGTCGAGGGCTGGATTCGAACCACGAGTACCAAAACCGAGCTGACCTCTCACCAATCCGGGTGCATCATTGGCTGTCGTTCGATCCGTAAGACCGTCCTCACGAACTCGACCAAAAATCTCAATGGCATCTCGATATTCACCATTAATGCCCGAGGCTTGATCGGGAATGGTTACCGGTGTCTGTAAGCGACACTGGTCGACGGGTTCATCACAGTCTGTGTTCTGACCACCCGGTGTTCCCCATTGGATCGGGTCCTCCAAATAGACACTTCGTGGGTAGCACCAATTAGAAGGAAGATCATTACCTTCAGCACTCATTGCTGACGGACTCAAGCTCGCACTAAACCCTTTGGTTCGCGGAAAACCTTCATCAAGATCGTAGGCTAAAACGTCGATCGTGATCGCGCCGCATTTGAGTTCGAGTCGGTCACTCAAATTGTTCAACGCAAACGGAAATACACCCGCAACAGTGAGATTTCCATTCACATTGCGATCATCACTTCTCGCAAATACAGCAAAACTTCTTGGCGATATCATGTACTCGCCCAGAGCGACAAAGTCAGTACCGTCACTCAGGGTGCAGTCCTCAAGAGAAAGTTCACGGTTGGTCACGTTATAGATCTCCAACCATTCGGCATCGCCGTCCGACAAGCCAAAGTGTGGGTCATAATGAACTTCAGTAAAGATCAATTCCCCTCTGCCTGGGCTTGTTCCGGTACCTGTTGGCAAAAACGCATCGGGCATCATCTCCATGGGACCCTGATCACGGTCATCCACAGTCCCGTCCGGTCCGAAAGGAATACCACGATCAAAATCATCAAGGTTGTTCATATCCACTGAGCCATCAGGGGTATTCATTGGAGACACATCTGCATCGTTGTCATCTCCACCACACCCGAACACGAATCCAGTCAGAGCCAAAACAAGAGAGAGTCGCGCAACTCGAGCCATCAATTGAAACCGTCTATTCATGTGTATCCGCCTTTACAATTTGGTCCGAAATATGGGGATCTTGAGACGAAAGGTCAACATAACTTTGCGAACGACCAGATTTGAAGTGTTGTTCCTTCGGTGATTTCGGGTCATATTAAGGGATGACTAACTCGTAAAGATCGATGGG
>JBMYRY010000337.1:0-3939 GCA_049602795.1 Bradymonadia bacterium | reverse complement strand
TACTCAAGAGTCGGCGATTAGCCGAAATTGCCGCAGCCAATGGGCTACCAACGGTCAACCTAGTTGAATCTGCTGGTGCTGATTTACCGAATCAATCAAAGATCTTTGTCCCCGGAGGGCAAGGGTTTCGCGATCTTACCCGGGCGTCCAAGCGAAAGGAGCCAACAATTTGTGTCGTTTTCGGTAGCTCTACAGCTGGTGGCGCTTACGTGCCGGGCATGAGTGATTATGTTGTCATGGTGCAAGACCAAGCTCGGGTTTATCTTGCTGGGCCACCGCTGGTAAAGATGGCAACCAACGAAGATGCTGATGAAGAGTCTCTTGGTGGGGCAAGCATGCATAGTCGCGTGAGTGGAGTGAGCGATTATCTCGCCCGAGACGAACGGCATGGGATTGAATTAGCCCGTCAGATTGTGGCTGACCTGAATTGGGCGAAAGCAGGTCCTGTCCCGGAATTGAGTAAAGAGCCCTTGTATGATGTGGAGGAACTTTTGGGTCTCATATCATCAGATGTGCGGGTTCCATTCGATACTAAAGAAGTGCTAGCCCGTGTCCTGGACGGTTCCGAGCTTCATGAGTTTAAGCCCGACTACGGGACAACTTTGATCACCGGCTGGGCCAAGGTGCATGGGTATAGCGTTGGTATCATCGCGAACCAAGGCGTTTTGTTCTCGGAGGCAGCAAACAAAGGTGCTCAGTTTATTCAATTGTGTAATCAAAAGTCGGTCCCGATTATTTTCTTTCAAAACATTACGGGATTCATGGTGGGCACGGAGTATGAGCAGGGCGGCATCATCAAGCACGGCGCCAAAATGATTAATGCTGTTAGTAATAGTGAAGTGCCTGCGATTACAATCATGATGGGGGCAAGCTATGGAGCCGGTAACTATGCAATGTGTGGTCGAGCTTATGAACCGCGTTTTCTGTTTTCGTGGCCCAATCACAAAATTGCGGTGATGGGTGGCGAGCAATTGGCTGGCGTTTTAGATATTGTTAAGCGGGGGGCTGCAGCACGTGCAGGCAAAGAGGTTGATGAAATGGAATTAACCATGATGAAAACCATGTTAAATCAACAGATTGACAAAGAATCCGATGCGTTCTTTGCCACGGCTAGATTGTGGGACGACGGGATTGTTGACCCTCGTGACACCCGAAGCATCCTGGGGGTGTGTCTATCCGCCATTGCCACCCAACGCATCGAGGGTACGACGTCATTTGGCGTATTCAGACATTAGGAGGAGGTTAAATGAAGTTTTCTACTATCCTCGTGGCAAACCGTGGTGAAATTGCTCGCCGTATCTTCAAGACATGTCGTCGATTGGGGTATCAAACTGTTGCGGTGTATAGCGAGGCTGATCGGCTTGCGCCATTTGTTCGAGAAGCTGACCGGGCCTATTATATTGGTGAATCACCCGCAACGTCGTCTTATCTGTGCATTGATAAACTTTTGGAGGCAGCAAAAGCCACAGGAGCAGATGCGATACATCCTGGGTATGGTTTTCTTTCCGAAAATCCAGAATTCGTCCAACGTGTTGTCGAGGCGGGCATTACATTTATTGGCCCGACAGCGCATTCGATGAGAATTATGGGGGATAAGGCGCAGGCAAGACAGTTCATGTCTAAGGCAGGTGTCTTGGTTACCCCTGGCTACGATGGTGCTGATCAATCGAATGACAAGTTGATCGCCGAAGCCCTCGAAATTGGTTTACCGGTCATGGTTAAGGCTGCCGCAGGTGGTGGTGGTAAGGGAATGTCGATTGTTCACGATGCATCTCAACTTTCAGATGCGATCGAGCAAGCAAGGCGGCTTGCCCAGAATGCATTTGGCTCCGAGATTCTGATTATCGAAAAGTACATTGAAAACCCGAGACATCTTGAAGTGCAAGTGCTCGGTGACCAGCATGGAAATGTGCTTCACGTTTTTGAGCGAGAATGTAGTGTTCAGCGACGGTTTCAGAAAGTGGTTGAGGAGGCACCGGCACCCAACTTAAGCTCGAAAACTCAAGCACAGCTACACGAGGCCGCCATTGCTGCAGCGCGGCAGGTTGACTATGTGGGGGCAGGAACAGTTGAGTTCATCGCTGATCAAGCAGAGAACTTTTATTTCCTAGAGATGAATACCCGTCTTCAAGTTGAGCACCCCGTCTCTGAATGTATTACAGGTTTGGACCTTGTTGAGTGGCAAATTAGGGTTGCCTCGGGGGAAACACTACCGGAACAGAGCACGATCTCATGCACAGGTCATGCGATTGAAGTTCGGCTTTACGCAGAGGATCCGGCTAATGAGTATCTGCCTTCAATTGGTCGAATTTCGGCCTATGAAGAACCTCAAATGCAAGGTGTTCGATTTGATTCAGGCGTGGAACTTGGATCGGAGGTGAGTATTTATTACGATCCGATGCTGTCGAAGGTTATTGCAACTGGCGATGATCGGGAACAGGCGAGGCGTCGGTTGATTAACGCGCTTCAGCGCCACGTGCTGTCGGGGTTGTGCACTAATCGCATGTTTTTGTTGGATGTCCTCGCTCACGATGCATTCATTCGTGGGACTGTCGATACTGGTTTGCTCGGTAGAGATTTCGCCCAGTGGTCTCCTCAGTCCACGTTGGCGTCGACCAAAGAAGCGTTGGTGGCCCTCATCGTGATGCGGTCGCTTAATCGACGCGATGAGGCAAATTCTCTCAATTTAACGCCTGGGTGGCGGCTCGTGAAGAATGAACCGATCGTGGATGAGTGGCTACTTAGAAGTGGTGAGGTGTTCAAGACGAGCTATCGATGGTCTTCACGTTCCGACGTGGAGGTGTGCATCGACGAATCTATCACTCAGGTTTGTGTGTTGAGCCAAGATGCTGAGACAATTCGCCTTGAATGGCATACGGGCGATGGCGCTCGTTTTCAAGAATGCTTCAAGGTCATACCGGCTGACGATGGGTTTGTGGTGCTCTCAAGTCGTTCGCAATGCTCCTTCACTGAGCAGCTGCGTTTTCCACCCGTCATCATGGATGAGGATTCGAGTGGGTGTGTCGCGCCGATGCCGGGTAAGATTGTCAGACTTCTTGTGGGCTCAGGTGATGCGGTCGAGATTGGCACACCGCTCGTTGTATTGGAGGCGATGAAGATGGAGCACACCCTCGAAGCATCAGGCGTAGGCATCGTCGAGGGTATACATGTACAAGAAGGTGACCTGGTGGCGGCCAATGATACGCTAGTAGAGATCAACTACGACGAAACGTAGCGTGCATGTGGCAACGACTTTCGTCATCGAGCGATTACGATACGCTTCGGGAGCATCTTGAATCTGGGCACAGGGCTCTTCTTTCCTTGGTGGGGGCACCGGCGTGGGCACTCGAAACTTCGTCTGCTTTTTTCCACTGGGCGGGCATTGAGCAGTACCAGATTGCGAGTAACTCCAAGACGCTGAGTTCGAACGTCATTTTGCCTTCCGTTGCGTATCAATACTTGGGGCGTCAATTTGGTGGTCTTTTTTTCGATCTTAGCGACGCATTACACCCAGACGCACTGGCTGCACTGATTGGCTGCGTCACCGGTGGTGGTCTCGTAATTCTTTATTGGGGTGATTCATTAGAAACACGTCCGGTCGAAACTCATCTTAAGGTCGAAACTGTATCCATGGCTGAGATTGGACATCGACTGCGCCAACGTGTTTTGAAGTTTGCGCAAACAGCGGAACACTTCTGCTTGTTTGCAACGGATCCCATTGACCTGCTTAAAAAACCGTTCCGAACACGGATGGACCCTCGTCCCATCCAGTGGACGAATGACCAAGAAATAGCGCTGGCTAAGATTCTGAAGGTCACCCTAGGTCGTCGACGCAGACCATTGATGCTCGAGGCGCCGAGAGGTCGAGGAAAAAGCACGATTCTTGCGGAAGCCATCCTCCAGACCATTGCCCAAAAGAACTGTGGGATCACCGTAATC
>JBMYRY010000336.1:0-3944 GCA_049602795.1 Bradymonadia bacterium | reverse complement strand
CATGCCATGGCAGAGGTGCAGAAGGCAGGGGGTACGGCAGCAATTGTTGATGCAGAGCATGCGTTCGACCCTATATATGCAATGAATGTTGGTGTAGATGTTGATGAGTTGGTAATATCACAGCCAGAGAATGGTGAGCAAGCCCTTGAAATTGCGGACATGCTCGTACGGTCCAACGCAGTTGATGTACTCGTCATAGACTCTGTGGCCGCTTTGGTACCCAAAGCAGAACTCGAAGGCGACATGGGAGATACACACGTTGGATTACAGGCACGGCTGATGTCACAAGCGCTTCGGAAACTTACCGGTAGCATCAATAAATCTAAGACTGTCGTTTTCTTTATCAATCAGATCCGACTAAAGATTGGGGTCATGTTCGGAAACCCTGAGACAACGACTGGAGGTAACGCCCTCAAGTTCTATGCATCTCAACGCATCGATATTCGTCGCATTGGCGCAATTAAAGGTCCAGAAGGTGTGCTTGGAAATCGCACACGCTGCAAGATTGTAAAGAACAAGCTCGCGCCCCCCTTCCGCGAAGCTGAATTCGACATCATGTATGGACAGGGAATTAGTCGCTCAGGCGATGTACTCGACCTCGCGGTAGAAGCGAACATCGTTCAAAAATCGGGCGCCTGGTACAGCCATAACGGAGACCGAATTGGCCAGGGCAGGGAAAACGCGAAAACCTTTCTCATGGAAAACCCAGAGCGACTCGACCAGATCGAGCAAGCAGTACTTGCTGCGCACGGTTTAGTTGAGCCTATCCCAACTGGTGAAGCGAACACTTGACGATTACGGTGCTTGCCGATTGAGTCGTAGGGCCGTATGCTGCCCCCATGAAGAAATCTTTCCTCATTTTACTCACCACCCTCTGGACCTCGACCCTGTTCGTCGGTTCTAGTCATGCACGTGACAACAACTGGGAAAAACGCGACAATGATTTCCAATCGAATCAAAGCGCGATCGTCCTAGACATCGTAAACAGCACGGATGTCCGCTACGATCTAAGAAAGATCGAATCACACCTCAACGACGTCGACGTTCACCTCGAACCTCATGCGAAATTACTCAAACTCGCACGCCGACTCCGACTCCGAGCCGAAGAGTTGGACGACCCAAGAGTGTTACGAATGCTGTCGAGGCGATTGCGTATCTCATTTTTCATCGTCCTCAATTATGTGGACTCAAGCGAATTGCGAGCCAGCCTAATTTCTGGAGACACCGGACGAGAACTGTGGGCAAAGAGCTACGGCATTCCCGAAGGCGGGCTGTTAGATCGTCATTGGTTCGCTCTCGCATCTAAACTCGCGGAAAAGATCAATCCTGGGTTCACGGACAGATCTGCCATGAACTTCTCGCCAGAAGATTCAAACAATGACATCGACCACAGCAATTCCGCTACGCATTCTTTCTCAATTCATGTCGGTGCCATTGCGCAGAATCGAAGCTTTGCTGCAAGCGGAGTCAAAAGCCTAGATAATCCACTCACAGGCGGCATTGAGTATACACTTGGATTCGTGCCAGGTTTTGCCATTGACACGGAGGTCACGCCTCTCAAAAATGTCCCTAGTCTGGGCTTAGGCGTTGGCTACGAGCGCGCTTTTTTTCGAACCAAACAAACCACCATCATTCCTATTGCCAATGACATGAATGGAGGGAGCGATTCGGAAAGCAAGCTCCTCGAAAGTAGCTACAGCAAATTCTTCGCACGACTTTTCTATCGTAAGGTCCTGAGTAATGCCATTGAACTCACGGGCGGACTTCGCACGCGAATACTCGAATTTTCAATTGACGGAGACAGTGACTATCAAGGCGTGAGCTATCTTACGCTTGATTTTGAACTCGACAGCTTTATGCCAATTGCAACTAAACAGCTTGGTCTCTGCCTTGGAGGCTCTATCTCACCAGTAGTGTCATTTGGAGACTCAATTCAGGAATTAGGCAGCACCCACTCAACCTTTGGCGTTTCGGCGTCTGCGGGACTTGCATTTCGGGCAAAAAGTGGCTTTAGTTTAAAGGGGTTGGCCGAGTACGCGAACTTCGCAAGCGATGTTCAGGGCACTGGACGGGATGGACGGATGATTGAAAAGGCGCTCGACCAATATGTTACGCTGAAGCTCTTAGGGGGGTATATTTACTGATGAGCGCCGAAGACAAAGGCAAAAATCGAAAGTCTTCATCAGAGCCGCGCAGCTTACTTGCTCCCCCATCCACTCCCCCTCGCCCCAGACCAAACCGGGGCTCATCAACGCAAAACGCAATGGATGAATTGCTTGATGAGACGTTCAACTCCGACAGCATCGAAGAGAGTCATAGCTTGGTTGGCTTGGAGGATTCAGAGTCAGAGCCCAAAACATCCCCCAATACGGAACTCCCCGTTCTCGCCGGTCCGACCTCACCCGAAGCCAAGGCAAAGCGGTATACCAAGCTGAGAGCTGACAAGAATTTCTGGGCTGAGCTCGAACGCCTTGAAGACGAAAGCTAACACGGCAATCATTTCTAGCTTTGGGTTCCCAAAACCAATCTGAGTCATTTCAAACGCGTTCTCTAGAGGGACAATAAATCGCTGTCCAACAACAGTTGGTCGGCGTTAAAGCCAGCAGTCGCATCTCGATGATTGCGGCGCTCAGCATTGTTCCAAAGTCCATCGAGGTACTTCAGCGCAGATGGCTCGAGCGCTTTCAGCCCGCTCTTCGCAATCTGAATCACTTCAGCTGCCCAGTCTCGAAGCGGGCGGTCAAGCAATCGACCCTCTAAACCATCGCGCGCGGCGCTCAGAGCCGCCTGACGAGACGCCGCTGGAGTCACATGGGTAAATAGACGGTCCAAAGAATCTAGACTCGCTGGCCCGTAAAACAGCCCTTTGAACAATGCTGGTAAGGCCAACACGTCCGTGCGTCCCCCCATATCGGCACCTCTGATTTCCAAATAATGTTTGAGCCGAACATCAGGGAAAAGAGTGGATAGATGCAGAGCATAATCACCAACCGTCGCAGCCGAACCGTTAAAGCCGTCCCGAATAAAGTCCTTAAACGACAGCCCCCGACAGTCAACATAGGCGTCGTTGCGATGGATAAAGAGCATTGGCGCGCTCAAACTCCACTCCACATAATCTTCAAAACGTGCGCCAGCGCGATAGAACGTGTCAGGCAGACGAGTTCTCTCGGGCGCCGTCGTCTCCCAAACAACCGCCCGTTGAGATGCATAAGCGCCCCATTCACCTTCTACCATTCTTGAGTTTGCAAAGAGCGCAATCACCATCGGATGGACAAGTAATCCAAGTCTTAGCTTCCGCATGGCGTCCACTTCGTTGAGATAGTCGAGGTTTACCTGAACAGTACACGTTTGGCGCATCATATCCAGCCCCGCCCCGCCAACACTTCTAAGATAAGCCTCCAAAATCTTGTATCTAGGCTTTGGCATGAGAGGCGCGCGCTCTGCGGTGCCCGCAGGGAAGTATCCGAGACCACTCCAGCCCAAGTCTACATCCAATGCAGAAAGTTCTTTAATGTGGTCATCAAATTCTCTTGCAGTCTCAGAGACCAAACGCACAGGGGCACCACTCAATTCAAGCTGACCTCCAGGTTCCAAGGTGATCGTCGCTCGATCTCGCTTTAGACCCACAAGCACATCGCCCTCATGAATCGGCGTCCAACCAAACTGAACAAATCCTTCCAATGTCGCTTTAATGCCCTTGGGCTCGTACGCCGGTCTCTGAAATGTCTTCGGACACCACCCAAACTTTTCATGTTCGGTGCCGATCAACACTTGATCAGGATCTTTACAGCCTGCTTGAAAATACGAGACGAGAGTGTCTCTAGATTCTATTGGTCTACTGTCTGCTAAGGTGCTTAAACTCACAGTGTGCCTCTTATGTATCGGTCCAACATCTCTATACTGCGTTGAACCGAACTGGGAAAGAATAAATGAGATACGCGATC
>JBMYRY010000335.1:0-3955 GCA_049602795.1 Bradymonadia bacterium | reverse complement strand
GTTGGCAGGTGTTCGGCAAACTGGGTCGCCAGCACTCAAGCGTCTGTTTTTAATGGTTTTTTTTGTGTTTCTGTCTCTTTCATCAGGGGCGGGGGTACTTGGTATGGAATATGCATCGCCATTCCATCTAATAAAGGCAGTCCACCGGGATTGTAGGGTTTAGAGGAGAGGTGTGAGCTATGAAAATTGGAATGTTGACTGATTTCGTCGCTGTTGAGTACTGCAATGGTCCGGCACTTGCGTGCCAGTCTTTCAGACGACACATGCAGAATCGCGGACACCAAGTTGGCCTGATCGGACCTAAACCAAATAAAGAGCGTAAAGCTCAGGGCGAAACGATTCTCCTCGATTCTTGGCGATTTCGTCAGTACGGCAACGCACCATTTGCGATGCCGTGGCCTCTGAACACCTATTCCGCAAAGCCGGATTACGACATCATACATGCCAATTCCAATACCCTGCTCATGCACTGGGCACCTATGGTTCGAAAGCTACATGGGATTCCGTGTATTCAAACGAATACCGTATATTTACCTTCATTCGCGCATCACTTCTTGCCACAGGAGGTATTGGATGGTCGGTTTAGTAAGCCGTTCTTCGACGGACTACAAAACTACGTCGAGAAGCACTTCTGCGATTTATACGATGCCGGTGATGGTCTGATTGTCCAGTGCCAGGGATTGGTCGATTATTGGAGAAACAAAGGGCTAGAGGTGCCTCTGCACATTATCCCGAGACCGGTAGATGTCCTAAACTTCGATCAACCGCTCAAGGCGGATCCGTATCGATTAGACTTCAAGAAGGGCGGTAGGTTGGTTGTCGCATGCCGACATGCGGGTGAGAAGAGTCTGGACCAGTTATTGGAAATCTTTGCTGAGGAAATTCTGCCAAAGCGGAGTGAGGCATCACTGACGCTTATTGGTGATGGCCCGGTACACAAGCCATTGAAAAAGTTAGCGAAGCGATTGGGAATCGCGCATCGATGTGAATTCGTAGGGGAGTTACCGCAGAAAGATCTTCCGAATTGGTACCATCATGCAGACGTGTTTGTATACACGTCTATGAGTGAGACCTTTGGACAGGTGATTTCGGAAACACTCTGGATGGGCACACCGGTTGTTGGCTTCGATGATGGGATGGGAGTTGCCTATCAAGTTCAAGATGGGTTTAATGGGCGTCTGATTAAGGCAGGTGATTGCGCCGCATTCGGAGCTGCCGTGGTAGACTTGATTGATAACCCACACAAGTTGCAGGTTTTGTCTATCAATGCTCGTGCCAATCAGCGTGAGTTGGTCCACCCTGAGATCGTATTTAGAGCTTATGAAAACGCCTATTTGTCAGCGATTGATCATATTAAGCGACGTCCACCGACAACGACAGAAGACCGCAGTTTGAAGATGAAGTGGGGTCTCTTTAAAGAGCACATTTTTCCCTGGTTTTGGAAACATAGCGTCTTGATTGGTTCGGGCATGATCTCGTCGGGGTATCAACCGAAGACCAACGTGAAATTTGATGCAATGCCGGACCCGGTTCCAGCAACGTCCACGTTTACGGGTAAGCGACCTTATTTAAGAGTCGTTGAAAACCCTCGGGTGTTGGATGATGTTGCCCTTATGGAGCAAGGCGCGAGATCAGACTACTCAAAGGTCGGGCTTTCGGGCTAATGACCTAAGGCCAGAGACCGGTCGCCCCGTCTACATTCTCTTCTCTGACCAATAGCCAACGATTTTCTCGGAACGCCCATCGTTGGGACCACACGCTATGCTGTACTCGCATGTCACCCTCAATGTACCAAGTGATTTTGGTACTAAACTCAGCTTCAGGTGGCTGAGTTCTCGTGAGTTCTGTCAATTGCGATTCCACGCTCACCAATTTTACATTTTTCCTCGAGTTTAAGTGCATCAACCGCCATTGATCTCTAAATTCGCCCGTGACGAATTTTTGGGCGCTGTCCATTAAAGACCACCGCAGTTGTTGGTTGTAGGCGTACACTCGTTTATTCAGCAGGCGCTGATGATCGGCAGCACCGCATCCGCCAAGGAGGACGATGAAGAGTAAGAGTAAGGTCCTGAGAGCTGTTTTGTTCATTCTGCCTTAGCTTTCATGCGATTGAGAAACACGCGCTTGAATCGTTGTTTGTCTGTCGCATTCAGTTCCTTCGTAAGCCACAGTCCTCCGATGAAAAGGAAGGGCAAAGCACCGAGTACACACAGTTTCATCCAAAGTGCACCAAGGGTCAACAAACGGCTCGCTTCTAGCAGTACTGCCATGACCAAGATGATACGTAACAATGAGCCGACCGCAAGATAGCATCCAAAAATTGACCGAATTAGCAAGGCTCCAACGAGGCAGACGAAGGCAAATGAAATGAGCGTCATCTGCCCGGCCCGTTCAAGCACAATATTTGGGTCTTTAACGTCGCTTAACGTCAACATGAACGTGATGACGATCGCTCCTAGTGTGATGATCATGAGAGCCAGCGCCGTCTTTGCCCGACCGGAAGACATCAGAATGGTGTTGTGAATATTGGCGATGCTAAAGCAAACATAGGCTGGTGCCATGTAGGTCAGGACCATCGCCCCCTCTTGATAGCCCGGAAGGCAATCGAATATGAAGTCGGGTCGAGAACTTAGCGGCAAGGCAACTGCGCAGATCAAAATGAGGGCATACCGGAGTGTGTTTTCGATATAGCGTTGAGTCTGCTCTCGATCTTGTTTGAATGTTGCTGAACTTATCATGGGAAAGATGACGAAGGTCAACGCGATGGTCCCTTGCCAAGGGAGGCGACTCAAACTGACAGCAATTCCATACTCGCCCATTAGAGCGTCACTCATTGCATTATCCTGGAGAAGCATAGCAAGCTGAGGTCTTAGAATGAGTGCATCTACCTTAAACGCCAGATTGAAGGCGAGTGTGTAGAGTATGAGCCACGCTGTATAGGCTTTGAATCCGACGACTGGTTCATTTGCATTGTTTCGATTATTTATTGAGCGAGCCGACAGGATTGCGATTGAAATTGCAGCTAGTGCGAAGCCTGCAAAGGCACCGCTTACGCCAAAGCCTAGTGTGGCCGCACCGAGGACTAACGTAACTTTGAGGCACGTGAAAATGGCATCAAAGACGGCTTGTTTTTTGAACTCTTTTCTACCGTTAAGTATTCCAATGTGGATTGCATAAAAGGCATATGCACAGCAGATGAGACCACCATACAGGTAGGCGCTGCTTAGATGCGGGTGCCCTCGCTCATGAGCATAAAATTCACCGCCAATACCAAAAAGAAGAAGAAGCAAGATACCAAGAAGCAAGGCAGCTTTTCTTGCCTGCGATAGCAACATCTCGCTGGAGATGCTCGGGAAGGCAGCGAATCTTGAGACACCGGGCAGAAGACTTCCGATAATGACCATACTGAAAATACTCAACGTGTTGTTGATGTCGTAGTACTGCCCGTAGAGACTGCGTCCGCTCTCGTGTAGTTGGGAAAATATAAATGGTAGTCCAAAAGTGATTGCTGCGCCGCCAACCATAAACCAAACTTTTGCCATTGAGATGACAAGAAAGCCTCGACCCGCTTTTGTCTCAGTGGTTGAATCACGCTCGGGAGAATCAGTGGTTTCGTTTTCGTTTGGATTTTTCAATGAATTAACGCATCTCTATGTCTCTGAGGTGTATGAACATAGAGAAACGTATGCACACTAGCAAGTATCGAGCCTTATCAAGTTTGCTTTCTCTCACATTTCTGTGTGTTGGGGCGTGTCAGGTGGCCGATGAAATGAGCATTTCGAATGAATGGATTGGCTTAGGGCCCCATTCAACATTTGAGATTCGAACATTTCCGAATGACCGAGTTGTTCCAATCGAAAGAAAACAGACGTTAAATCATTTAATCGACCGTTTACAGGGACTCCAGAATGAGCCTTGTCAAGCTGTGCGATTGACAGTGATTGGAGACAGTAGA
>JBMYRY010000334.1:0-3955 GCA_049602795.1 Bradymonadia bacterium | reverse complement strand
TATATTTGTCCCGTCCACCAGTTGCGAAAAAGCGTGAGCGCGGGGACAAACCGTATCCTGGTTCTCCGAAGGTTAAGTCTACAAAGCGAAAGTTAGACTCACTGCCACCGAATTTAAGGGTGGGAAAGTCCACAGGTACATTAAAACGCGTCGTAATGGTTGCATTTGGACTAAATCCTTGTCGGCTCGCTTCCAAAAGTTGTGTGTATTTAGTCAATGTTTCACCGGGAGCTCCCATCGTACCCAGACCCGGAAAGTTGCTGTAGTCGACATGACCCGAGTTTTCACGAATCGAATTAGGGAAGGGGGTGCTGAAGAAGTCTATATTACCAGTGTTCGAACCACTAAGTTGAAAGGCAATATGGGGCTCAGATTCGATCGCGTTCCCTGAACATGCGACGCCGTTCCATCGCGGGAAGGCTGCACAGGTGTTGGCGAAGTCACAAGCAAACCCAAATGCGCAGTCGCTTGTATCGTCGCAGTCTTCGCCTAAGAGACGAGTGCCATCGCTACCTTCAGTCACGCATTCGCCAGAAGAACTACAGACGAGACCGTCTGCACATCCATCCGCACGGCTGCATGGATCGCCTGGTTTCGTAGGCAAGTCCAAACCGCAGGTACCGAGAGCGTCACAGATTAATCCGAGAGCACATTCTTCATCTGTTTGACAGTTGTCGTCAGCTAATTGAGTGCCCTGCGTGCCTATCGGTGCACATTCTGCATTTCGGTTACATACTAAACCGGTGGCACAACTGCCAATCGCCTCACACGTCTCACCCTTACGAAGCTGATATTGGTCATTCGTTCGAAATGGTGAGCAGGCGATAAATACACCAAACACGAGAATTACTCGGCTGTTCATGGGGGCTCCTGAGTTAGGTTGAGGTCGCTACCACGCTAGAGTACTCCAAACCCAAAAGTATAACCACCGCGACGTCACACAAAAATAGAGTTTGAATGGTGTCAATATGTCCCATGAATATCGTCAATGACTTGACAGGTATCGCGCCGCTTGCGGTCTAAAGATAAGGGATATGGGTTGGTATCTTATTTGCAAAATCACCTCATCAGATCGATTTGGAGATAGTTCATGTTTTTGCAATCAACTCAACCGGCGACCTCTGAAGAATTTGAATCAATCGCTGAGACCTTGGCTAACTTGCTTAGAAGTACAGGGGATGACTCCGGGGCCAATGATGTGCTGTCGATCGTATCTCGGCAGGTCAATACACCGGTGATTGGTCTGAGACGAGCTGAGCATCATCTGACCAACAGAGACCCGTCTAGTGCGCTTGCTGCCCTCATTCCGGTTTGGGAGGCGGGCTATGAGGATGAGGAGGTCGAAGGGTTAATGGGCTTGGTATCCCTGATTCTTGGCTTAGATGATGTGGTTGACAACCTCACTGACAAACCAGAGCCCTCCGAGTCTCTTCGTGTTTTGCGTTGGATTCTCTCATGCTGTGATACCGAGGTGAGTGCAAGTCTTGATCTGAGCGTTCCAAGCTATCAGTGGGCAGTACTGAGAATGGCTCGCACCCTGGCTCATCAGGGGCGGTCCGACATCGTGGGCGCAATGACTCAGCAACTCACGATCGATGGAAGTTTGGATCTGTTGAGCCGAATGAGTTCTATACCACAGCGTCCATGGATCCGAGCAACGCCTGCCCAACCTCCGTTGAATCTTAGGGAGTCAATTACAGATTGTTTAACGACTCCAGCGCCTCAGGCGGCTTATAATTGGGTTTGGTCAGCTGCACGACAAGTGTTTCGGGGAGAGCGAGTGCTTTTGGTTGGACCTCAGGTAGAGCGATTTGCTCCGTTGTTCGCACATGGTGAAGTAACAGTGTGCACGATCGGGCAAGCACAGGATACCGAGTGTGAAATGATGACATTCGCGAGTGGTGCGTTCGACCATATCGTCATGTGCTTTGGCTTTGAGCATGCATCTTCTGCAAGAGATCTAACGCGCTTGCTCTGGCGTGGCCTTTCACATGGCGGTCAGGTTCATCTTGTTGCGTGTACACCCAATCTCGCTGGACATTTTCCTGCGTATACTCATGCAAGCCGAATAACGAGCATGCTGTCCGAGGTTGGTTTTGAGATACTCGGTCAGCAGATGCGCACAACTGATGGATTGCCGACCGAAGAAGCCGATGCCCAGGTTTGCGTGGCTCGCTTTCAGAAGAACTTGGTATGACTGCTACTGAGGCTTGATGCCCCTCGGCTTGTTACTGAGGCTTGATGCCCCTCGGCTTGTACGCTGTGCCTACGATTTCAACGAGTGCATTTTTCGGTAGGGTCTTTACGGCGACTGTACCACGGGCGGGCGCGGGCGATCCCATCGCCGATCCGTAAATCTCATTCACGACGGCGAAATCATCCATGGAACTGAGAAAGATCGTACACGAGACGAGATCCTGCAAGCTCAATCCTGCGGCGTTGAGCACTGCGGTCATATTATTGAGTACTTGTTTCGTCTGCGCCTCGACGGTGTCTCCGACCATTTGACCAGTGACTGGGTCTAGCGCGATTTGACCACTCATGTAGAGTGTTTCACCGGCAAGGATAGCCTGGGAATAGGGACCGATTGCCGCGGGAGCAGACTCCGTATTGACCTCTTTAAGCATCGTCTTAATCGCCTTCATCGCCTTTAGATTATAGGGAAGGTTGATCCCGAATACTCATGTTGCGGTTTGACTCGGGTCGACGTTGATATTTCGTGACCTGCCGTTCGATTTTGCCCACCGCCTCGTCGGCCGCCTTGATAATGTCCTCTGACTTTGAGTTGGCGGTAAACTCCCGACCACCACCTTGAAAATGTATGCCACAAGAGAATGAGTGATTGCTGTCCGAGTCTAGCTTTACGCGCACAAAAAGTTTTTCACCCAGACGTTGTTCGATCTTACCCAGCTTAAGCTCAAGCCTCTCTCGAAGAATTTCCGGAGTTTTGTCTGTCTTTCCTGTAAGTTCGATATTCATTGTTTCTCCCTTGCACCGTGCTTGGTGCGCATGTCGCATCGCCGAGGCGAATAAAATCAGAAGGTCACCCGACCTCCCGCGCAAGCACTGAAGGCTAAGATTGACTCTCCCGTCGGAATGTCGCCTCCAGCGAAATAAAATTCAGTTGAACCCTGTCCGAAAAAGTAGACGCCGTCACTGAGCAAATGTCGATACCCACCACCCAAACCTACACCGAACCGGCGGAAGGGGGATAGGTACCAGGGCACACCTAACTGGGCGTAGATCGCGTCAGCTTGTCGTTTCTTGACCACTCTTATCTTGGGATAGGCGCCAGCGGCGATCGGTGCCTCAAGCTGCATAATCAACCCGAGTGACCACTCGACGATATCGTTGTCAAACACAGTGTTGATATCAAAAGTCAGTGCGGTGGACTGACGCTGCACAACAGTACTATCACCGCTCTGTCCAAGTTGCACACCGGAGAGCAATCCAACATCAACGCTGAGATCCACTGATTGAGCCTGTACGGATGTAACTGGCGCGATGATTGCAACACACCACAGGGTCAGGCTAAATATGAACTGATATTTGGTTTGCACACGTCGAGGCTGACTTTTAGCCGGTATGGCAAGTCGTTGGGACGCGGAAACAGGATTTTGAAGGAATAAGTTGCTCTTCACAATTAGAAGACTAGCGTTGAAATATGAGGTCGTAAAGTCTCTTTATGTGCTTTTTGTCGATCAAAGGTGCATTTTTTAGGAGTTTGGAATGAAAGTTAACCTAGCAATAACCCATAATTCTGCCCATCGCATATCAGGTTTATGTGGGACTTGGGCGGTGTTTTTGATTTGGTTAAGTGCTGTAGCCACAACAGGTTGTTCCTCGAAGCAATGTTTGTTCGAAAGTGACTGCGCACAGGGACTCGTATGCGCGGAATCTGTATGTCGTCAAGGCTGTGACGAGGAACGTCAATGCCCTGTCGATTTTTCCTGTC
>JBMYRY010000333.1:0-3959 GCA_049602795.1 Bradymonadia bacterium | reverse complement strand
GAAGTACCTCTTTTTTTACCTTGATACTTACGAAACGGAACAGACGAACACTCAACTTCAGCTCGTGGGCGTTTCCTGCTACTCGATTGCCCTGGAACTCGCCGTGGGGAAAAGTGGTGTAAATAAGCTCAACTTCGACTCAAAGCGATACTCGTACTACACGGACTACAGTTTCAAGCCGGAGGAGATTGAGAATATGACGCACAACATTAAAAGCGCTTTGGAAGACCGCTTTCGTAGGCGGGAGACGATACCAGGCGGTGCGCACGATCGATTGGTTCTCGGTCGCTCTGGTCCACTCCTTGTCGAGACGCCTGCGGAGGCGCTAACGCGCATCGAATCTATGATAAACACGCGAAGCGGGACGCGCATCGACACGCTGGTTCACGTATTGACCAGCTACGTTATGGATCTCCTCATGCACGACGCGGGCGTTTCCTTCATGCGCCCCTCCTGCGTTGCGTCCGCGGCGTTGGCCTTCGCCTGCACGTTGACAGGCGCATGCATCGACCGCGAATGGCTATTGATTTGCTCAAACGTGAAACGAGAGAGCTTGGAGCGGCAAGAAAAGTACCTCGGAGCAATCTACACGAACGCCAAAATTTACGAAGCTGGATATCGCGCCGTGAGAGAATTGTTGCCCAAGAAGTCGGTTGTTATTCGGTATTACCGACGCAAGATCATTAAGTGCATGAAAGGAATGTTGGAGCCACGCTTCAAGAAAAACGTGCTTCTAGGCAGGTCGAGGCCTCTCGGTATATTATCAGAGGGGGGTATATGAAGAACAACAAGGGCGACGCGTGCGCAAAAATGGATTGGTTTCAAATGCTTTATGCAGCCATGCGACTGCTGTTGGGTATAATTGTTGTGTCTGGCGCGTTTCTACTCGTCCAGTACTTTGTAAAATTTATGATTTTGTTCTACAAGCTTACCATTGGGACGGAACTTAAAGGCATTCAGAAGATTGAGTCGTTGGTTCAGAAAATAGTGGGCGAAATTAAACCGATGATCGACTCTACAAAAGCGCTCATATATCAAGTCCAAAACGCGATTCAAAATGCCGTGAGCACGATCAAGTCGTTTGTCAGTCAGATGAAAAGCGCTATTCAAAGCGCGATCCAAACGGCCGTGAACACGATCAAGTCGTTCGTCAGTCAGATGACCCAAACGATCCAAAACGCGATTCAAACGGCCGTGAACACGATCAAGTCGTTCGTCAGTCAGATGACCAAATCAATTCAAGAAACTCTTCAAAAAGGAGTGAGCTCGATGCAAAAAGCTGCAGCTGTTGTCGAAACCGTCCCACAGACAATAGACAATGCACTTAAGCGCTACCAAGACGTGCTGAGAAACGAAATGCAGGCCGCAAACAAGGAAATAAAAGGCCTGATCCTTCAAAACATCAAAGCCACGAGCGAGGTGAAAAAAGTAGTTGATGAGATAAAAGACGCTGGACAATCTTCATGGGCTAAGAATGTGGGAAAATCCTTGAAAAACGACGTTCAGCATCCGAAATCATTTGGCCACGCAGTCGAACACGGGCTGTCCCATCCGTTTGGTCACAAATTATTTTGACTGAGCCATAGTACACTTAAGGGCAAACTGTCAACCAGAGATGAATATCGACACCCTTGCGTCTGTGTTGATGACTCTATTGCAGCTCATTTCGGTTCTGTTTGTGATAGGGTTTGTTGCAGTGCTCATCCGACCAGTGTACACTAGCGCGTTGACGGTCGGGATCGCCCTAAAACGCTCAGAGGAAGATATGGAAAAGGCGACGCGCGCGATTGATAGACTGTAGGCACATTTCCAAATCCTAATATGTACTTCGTTGACGGTTGCTATGAACCAATTTTTATTATTAGCATTTTTACCTTCCTAGAACACCACCGGACTGATTGAGTCGATAAGGTCATAGTATGAGAGTTACATTGGTTGAAGTCAAGTACTACAATCACATTTCTATAATCATTTCTATAATCGAGTTGTCCAACGGCGCGGTATCCTTGGACTCTCCGAACGAACGCCGGTGAGACAAAACTCTTTCGGTTGCCCTCATGACCCGAGTCAGTGCAATTGCGCGCTTGGATTCAATGTGACGCGCACCCTCGCTCTTTACGGGGAGAAGACCATATTTCGCAGCATTCTCACCAGGATCGTCTACTAGCCTACTTTGTAGCGCTAAATCACTTTTACACAAAAACCTAAAGAACAAAAACAAAAAAGATACACCTTTGTTCTTTGTTGGTGCAACAGCGCGTCATTTGTCATGTTTGTCGTAAAATCAAGCCCATAAGTCTTACTTTTTGACAACCGAGTACGTGAAACCACCGCGCAGGAACATCTCTTGCTGGACCTTGTGTACAGCTGTCTCTGCATCTTGTTCCATGACGGACTTCATTTTAGTCACTCGAGAGAGAATATCGCACGATATTTCGTGTTCAAATTTTGAGTCTCCCTGGGCCACAATGGAGCCCTTCTGGACCACGATGGTAATAGTCGCATCGTCAAGCTCCAGAGAAAATGTCGATTCGTGCATAAACTGAAACGTCCGTCGGTTAGACGGAACGTCACGTACAAACACTTCGATCCCACATTCGGTCTGGACCAAGAACTTGCGGATTAGACGCGCAACTTCGTTCCGGGTGTTGTCTGATGTACCTCCAAACACCAGAAGAATTTTACGCGAGTCATTCGCGCTTATAGTGCACGAGTAGTAGTGCACCTTCCCCTCAGTCGATTCGCCCATTGTTTTCGCTTCATTGAGACGAAAACCTCCCTCGGTATTCAAGTGCATCTTGATATTTGACCACGGTTGATTCATGATGTTCCCGATGCGAAATATCTTCAATTCATTCACCGGGCCACACGTTTGGAGACCATTCACGAGGTTCTGAATCACATCATCCGACACGGTCGGGGACTTCTCTTCAGTCGGGTACTTCTCTTCAACAATATGTTCAACCTTGCGCCGTTTAAGCTGGGGTTGACGCGTACAACTGTCCGTTTGGGCAATCTGGGTTTGCTTTCGAACCCTAGAGGAGGTATCCTCTTGCTTTGTCTTTGCATTCGCTGCGGTCGTAGACGAGGGCATCGTCTGTTCGGCTGATCTTCGAGGAACCTCACCGTGTGGGGGTTCGGAGCGGGGCGGTTGGGATGTGGCCCGGTCCGCTCAGGTCTCGGTCGACCTTGTCAACGCCCTACCCCCGAAGTCATTGCCAGCATTGTGGTTTTATTATTCTGAAACGTATGCATGTGTCTTGTTATACTGATTTGACACAATGTTGATGTGAGCAATGTGTTTTGCGATGTGCGGTTAATCTTTTACCCGAGTATCGGGGGCAAATCAATGCGTTCTCTGCGTCTGACGCGACCCATGCACAGCACGTTATCAAACTCCTTGCCGTCGTATTCGACTATTAACTTGATCAACGCAGCCGTACAAGCACTTGTTTCTTTTAGCGTGTTTTCAATGAAAGAAAGACGCGGTCCTTCCCAGATCCGGACCGTGTGGTCCCAGCTCCCGCTCACCAAGCGAATAGGATCTTTAACCAGAGAACAAGCAACTGAGTGGACCGAACCCATGTGACCCTTGAGTTCTTGCTTCATATTCCCCGTCTCTGCATCATAGATCACGAGCGCCGAGCACCCGCACATAACGAGCTTACCGTCAGGGGAAAATGCGACCGAGGAGACTCTACCGCTGTGGCCCCTGAGCTCTCGCATAAACTTTCCGGTGTGTGCATCCCAGATCCAGATCGAGTCAAAACCGCTTCCACCTGCCACGCGATGACCGTCCGGGCTAAACTCGGCTGCAAAAATGGAAGAACCTATGTAGTAAGATAAACCCTCGAGACAGAAATGATTTTGAAATGTATCTCCATCCCAGATATAGACCGTTCCGCTCGGAGAAGCGCTCACCAAGCGCTTACCGTCCCATGAATACGACACTGAAGTTA
>JBMYRY010000332.1:0-3965 GCA_049602795.1 Bradymonadia bacterium | reverse complement strand
GTACGAACAAACCGTCCTTATTATCCACTACCCGGAAAACCGATTGCGGGAGACGATGATCCCAGGTTGGCTGACGAAGATTACATCCGTGAAAGCAATTGGGTTAAAACCCAGGTAGAAGCATGTGCCTGTATCTGTTGCCATACAGATCAAGCACCTGAAGGACCCTCAAAATGGGCTGCTGATGCAGGCGTTCTATGGACGGATACAATGAGTGACACAGCTATTGCACTGTTCGCTGGTTACGTTGATTCCAGTGCTTTGGGTGCATTTAACCCAGATGACAATAACGGATTCAACCGTATCGAAAGCGCGCTCCCCACGACGGATGTAGAACGCATGCTCGGTTTCTTTGAAGCAGAATTCCAACGCAGAGCCATCGATGAAAACTTTGCCCGTAGCATCAGACCAATCGGCGGACCTTTGGTTGAGCAGATGGCACATCAGCCAGAACCATGTTCCGACGGCGTTGGAATCGAAGCCGATGGTACACTCACGTGGGACGAAACCAAAACAGCACGATACGTCTACGTTTTGGAAACCAACGCAAAAAGTCCTGGGATCCCCCCTAATTTCGATATGCCCGAAGGGACGATCTGGCGCGTTGATGTACCGTTCGATGGCACCCCTCTCGCATCCGGGTCGGTCAGGTACGGAAATATTCCTGATGGTACGACGCAACGCATGCCCGAAGGCAATATGGCACCTTCAGTCCTGGAAAGCGGTGCCTCATATTATCTATACGTACTTGAAGATGTGGCCGTGCCCGTTGCCCGCTGCTTATTTGTTCAACCCTAGTGACCCCCATTTTTCGGACGTAACTTCCCGGCTGCCCATATTGACCGGTGATGACTTCATCTCCTTAAACCGCCTAACACGCCGAATTAACTTCACCAACGAAGCGTCGATGCGAACCGAAAGCCAGCGTCTCATTCAGGTATGATCTCATTACAAAATCATCGGCAAGGTCCTGAAGTACACCACCAGCGCTAAAGCGTCTTACTTTGCAGGACTTTGATTCTTCCGTGCTCATTGACAAACGTCCGCACTTGCCTAAACCCCATGATTCGGTTGAGGCGGAGCATTGGTTCATTCTCTTGATTCGTGACCGTTTGAATGCGCTGATATCCATGAGCGCGGCACCAATCATGCTGCATGCACATCATTCTCCTTGCAATCCCTTGTCGACGAACGCTTAGGTCGACACCTCCGCGCCAGCTATCAAAGATTTGCTCTTGATGGTACATCCCAATTTTGAAGCCAACCAAGGTATCATCGCTTCTGCAAAACACACACAATAGATCTCGACATTCATCGAAGAAGCGCGTGAGTGCATCTGGTGTTTCACCCAAACTAAAGAGGCTCTCATTTAATGCGCTCAACTCGTTCAATACAGAACGAGACAACTCGCCTTCGACACATTCAAATTCAAGGTCCTCTACCAAGATACTCTCTCCAAACGAATCAACCTAAACTACTGATCTTGAGGATATCTCACCACCGCCACATATCGTTGCAAGAGTCATTAAACCGAATGCTCTATTCCAACTTGACACCAAACAGCCTTATCAAAGAAAAATTTTATCTTGAATAGTTAAGAAAATCTAACGTCTAAGGTATACTCTTAACCATTGCCCATGTCTCTGTGTGCAATTTTGGGGATATACATAACAACACTAATGGATTTAGAAACAACCGTCGTCAAACCAAGATATCCAGATAAGACGGTTAAAAAAAAGTAGACGGTAAGGCGCACGACGCAAAAAAGTATTTATCTGAGAAGCTGCCTCAGCAGTTTTCAGAGTCATAGGGGGGAGCATGAAGTTAATGTCCACATCATTGAGGAATGTTTTGACCAGCGCGCTGGTCGTTATAGGTGCTATTTGTTTAGTATCTTCATCGGCATCAGCCGCAAAATGTAAGAAAGGTCACAAAGCAAAAGTGACCAAGAGAAACGGTATCGTCCAAGCCACGTTTAAAAAGTTTAAGGGCAAAAAAGCATGCGTAACCTTTGACGGTGTCAAGAGCAAGAAGCGCCGTTCAGCCTGCTTACCTAAGGCACGAGTTGAGTGTACCGGTAGCAAAAAGCCGGTGTTCAAGAAGGGTGAGGTTGTGCGCGTTGCCTTAAAGGGCAAGAAATCCGTCAAAGCAAAAATCAGAAGCGCCAAACGGGGCAAGTACTGCGTCAAATATCCAAAGAAAGCGAAGCGAAAAAACAATTGCGTGATTATTGGTCGAATCACAAAGCCAATCAAAGCAAAAGAATTGGCCACTATAACCGCACCGAAAGATAAGCCCACACGCCCAGAGAAACCGTCTGCCCGACCTGCGAAAGACACCTCAGTGTCGAATAACCAGGCATCAACCACAACACCAGAGCCTGAGCCGAGTACAAATGAATCTGGCACGAATACGAAAGATCCAATGACTTGCTACAAGATGAGTACGGGTACTCAGAGATCTGATTGTATGGTTGGGCTCATGAACGAGAGTTTACAGCCAAAGGTCAATGCAATTCTGAAAGAATTGCGTGACGCTGGATGGAAAGCGGTTGTCCATGAAGCGAGACGCAATAAAGCTCAGCAGGAAAAAAAGTGCCGCGATGGCCACAGCAGCACAATGTGTAGCCACCATATGTGCGACAAAGGTGCAGATATCATAGATCGTCGTTGGGCATGGGGTAATTCGAAGGCTGATAAGTCTAGCAATGACTATAAGATTTCAACAGGAAAGCACCCCTTCTGGACGGCTCTTGGTATCGCAGCTAAGAAACAAGGTGCCGTCTGGGGCGGCGACTGGCGCAGACCGGATGTGGCTCACATTCAATTCGGCAGTTGTACCCTAGCAGACGTTCGACCATATGGGGTAACAAGCTGCGATTGCCCCAAATAATCTACACACTTGGTTCCTAATCCAATCACCCAGCAAGGCGAACTATACTTACGCTGCAACCTCGTGGACTGAGGGACCAAGTCCAATCACCCGACCATTAAAACAATGAACTTAAGCGAAGGTCGGCGCGCTGATTCGAACAAGGAGTGCATTCTGAACCGCATCAACCGAATACATAGTTTCGCCATCATGGTCAGCCTCATGCTCTCGGTGACCCTTGCCCACGCAGGTGTAATTTATGTGTCTGACTACAGTCACGAAGCGACAGCGAAGGTCTATATCACCAAGTATAAGCATGAAGCGAACTGTGTCGTGTATGAATCTAAGTACAAGCATGAAGCGAGCAAAACCGGTATTTGGTATTACAGCAAATACAAGCATCAAGCTCGTGCTGTAATTCACTACACCAAATATAAGCATCAAGCTGATTTGATTGTGTACTACACCAAATACAAACACGAAGCCCGCTGCCGCTTCTAACTGAATGCTTCAAGGATGAGGATGTGGGGTGAGGGACCAATATTGATTCTAATCAGTCATCATTGAGCGCCTAATCGTAAACTTTATCCATTGCCATCCTCACTCAGCAGCCGAGCACAATCGGTCAGCCGATAGCGGTAACCGCCAACCCAAGGGAAATCGGGCAGACAACATACAGCCAATCCTCCGAGACATCTTCCGCCCAATCAATACCAGCCAACAATTTATTTGGGCCAAGGGCAAGGTGTGCTGTTCTTGCGAAGATGGCGTGTCGGCTCACTGACTGTCCATTGACTTCGATGGGGCATGCACCGCCGGACTCGCATCAAAAAACCAACGCTTCCCTCAAGATAGGTCCAGACCACTGTCTGGTTTCCTGAATGACTCTTACGGATCGAAATCGACAAGCTCCCGCCACCATCACGCGCGACGATTTGCTCATGATGTTGCCGGGCCTGTCGTTGATTAACTCGACGCGCCGTGCGTGCGCGGAGCTGTGGCCGAGAGTAGGTGTTTGTTGCACCAAAAGCGCCTTCACGTCGGTCTCTAAAGGTCGTTGATTGACTACTCTCACATTGGTCACCACAAATGTC
>JBMYRY010000331.1:0-3973 GCA_049602795.1 Bradymonadia bacterium | reverse complement strand
CCGTGCTATAGTGGTTCTGTAAAGGGACATGGGCTAACAGCAACTTTTCGTGAAGCGGTCTGACGCAAAATATGGCAAAACTCATCGTAACCACAGCCGACGGGAACACGCAGGTCTTCGTGCTTGAGGAACGCAATACCCTAGGCAGACATCCCGAGCAATCGGTACAAGTGCTGGATCGCGTAGTCAGTAAACAGCATGCTGAAGTTCTCTATCACGACAATCGGTACTGGCTCAGGGACTTGGGAAGCCGGAACGGCACATTCATCAACGGACACCGCGTGGATGAGCCGAGAACGCTTGTCGATGGCGACCAAATTGGGATGGGCAGCACCCGAATTACGTTCCGAGAATCGGATGAAAGCACCCAAAGCGAATTAGACCGAAATCTTCAAACAAGTGTTGATTTTCTCACGGGCACCCAACCGGTGACGACTACGGATACGGCGATTCGCTCTAGAGTACAGGCTGACGTCCTTCAAGAGCGAGAGTTCTTGGCGGAGAGCGAAATTATTGATGAATTTGTCCTTCGGGAAGATTACGAGAAACTCCGAGTCGTTTTCGAACTCAACCGGTCGATTGGTAGCGAGACAACACAAGAAATCATCTTGCAGCGTATCCTCGAGAAGGCATTCGAATACACAAATGCGGATCGTGGAGTGATCTTGCTACTGGATGCCGACGGCACCCCCGTGTCGAGCGCCTTCAAAAGTAGACGTGACAACGATGAAAGAATGGAGTTGTCCCAAACAATCCTAAATGAAGTCCTCAATCACCATAACGCTGTTCTCTCATCAGATGCGACCATGGATAGTCGCTTCGGCGGTAGCCAAAGCATCATCATGCAAGGGATACGTTCAACCATGTGTGTACCACTCATGGCGAATAAAGAACTCCTCGGCATGATTCATGTGGACACGAGACTTGCGATTGGCGTTTTTACTGAAAAGGACCTTCAAATCCTGACAGTATTCGCCAACCAGGCAGCGCTTCGCATTGCGAATGCGCGCTACGCAAAACAGGCAGAAGAAGAAGCGGTTGTAAGAAACAGCTTATCTCGCCTCCTTTCACCAAACCTTGTCGAAGAGATCGTGAAAGGCTCGATTACCATGGACAAACGAGGCGAGTTACGTGAGGCGACGGTCTTATTTGCCGATATTCGAGGATTCACTCAGATGACCGAGCAGCTTGAAGCTCAAAATCTTCTTTCTCTTCTCAATGAGTACTTCGAAATGATGGTAGACATTATCTTTCGCTACGAAGGCACGCTCGACAAGTTCATTGGCGATGAAATCATGGCTGTCTGGGGTACTCCTGTTCGACAAGAAGACCATACTGCGCGAGCGGTACAGGCGGCTCTTGAAATGAGGGCGGCTCTGAGTGAATTCAATAAGAAACACAATCTGCCTGAGCGTCCGATACTCAACGTCGGGTATGGCATTAATACAGGCTCGGTTGTCGCCGGCTATATGGGGTCAAGACGCACTCACTCGTATACAGTGATTGGAGATAGCGTAAATATTGCCGCCCGGCTCTGTGGTAAGGCATCGCCCGGACAGATTCTGATCAGCCATCCGGTGGTTGAACGATTAGGTGACCAACTCAAATTCGAGACGCTTGAGCAAGTCCAATTAAAGGGCAAGACCGACCTCGTTCAACTTTTCAACATTACCGATTTCGATGCGACAAGTTAATGCATCGGAATTCAGATATAAAATCCACAGCTGTTGACTAACGTCCTTTGAAAGAGTTCGGTTCGTGTCCACTCAAGCTTCCGTACAGCCTACCCTGCTAATCGTTGATGATGACGTGTCAAACTTGGCAAGCCTCGTCAAAGTTTTCGACAAATTAGCTGTCCGCGTAATCGCCGCAACAAGCGGTGAGGAAGCAATTAAATCAGTGCGAGATACACCCGTGGACATTATTTTAACCGACCTCATGATGCCAGGAATGGATGGGATCGAACTCCTCAAAAACGTAAAGGCAATTGCCCCAGACACCGAAGTGATCATGATGACGGCCTACGCGACCATTGAGCGCGCAGTAGAAGCCATGCGGCAAGGTGCGTACGATTTTGTAACCAAGCCATTCAGACGAGTGCAAATCGAACGCGTTATCAAGCGAGGACTCGAAAAACAGCATCTCTTGGCAGAGAACAAAGCGCTGAAAGCTGAACTCGCCACGGTGAGAAGCCACACATCTAATTCGGGCATTATCGGAAACGCTGCGCCATTAAGAAAGGTGCTCGACGTCGCTCGACAAGCATCACCCTCAACGGCAACAGTACTATTGATGGGTGAGAGTGGTACCGGCAAAGAACTCTTCGCTCGGTTCATCCACGAAAACTCCACTCGATCTGAAAACGCCTTCGTCGCAATCAACTGCGGGGCTTTGCCAGATTCCATCATCGAAGCTGAACTCTTTGGTGCAGACAAAGGGGCCTTTACCGGCGCTCACGTTAGTCGAGACGGTCTCTTTGCCAGAGCAAATGGCGGCACCTTGTTCTTGGACGAAGTCAGTGAACTCTCTCCACATGTTCAGGTCAAACTCTTGCGAGTCATCCAATCTGGTGAATACAACCGAGTGGGAGGACAAGAGACGTTACAGTCTAACTGCCGGATCGTGGCTGCATCCAATAAGAATCTGGAGCAAATGGTCGAACAAAAGCTTTTTCGGGAAGACCTATATTACCGACTCAACGTCATCCCTATTACGCTGCCGCCTCTGAGAGAGCGCGCTGAAGATATTCCCTTGCTTGCCGATCATTTCCTCAGGCTATATGCCGCCAAAAACGGTAAAGACGGCATTGCCCTTTCGCAACAGGCACTCTCGGCCTTGTGCTTACAAAGGTGGCCGGGAAATGTCCGTCAACTGGAAAACACCATTGAGCGTTCCGTCGTTCTTTCGGTTGATCCAATCATAGACCGCGAACATTTGCCAGGAATCGACACGCCGACGAGCGATGAAATCCAATCTCTTCGAATTCCAATCGGAACACCAATGGATGAAATTGAAAGAAGAGTGATCCAAGCGACGCTTCAGTTAACTGAAGGCGACAAACGACGAGCCGCACAACTGCTTGGCATCGGGATCCGAACGATCTACCGTAAAGTTTAGCCCTCATTTCGCCATTGCTTTGCCAAAATGACAAAGTGGTCTTCCGTAAGTCCCCACATTCTGCCAAATTGGCATCCGCCCCCCGAAAATAGTTCAATCCAGGTGGTTTCTGACCGGCATAATTCTTGTATGTTGGGTCATACCAGCAATGATTTAAGCGAATTGTGAAGACGTATGGAGTCCATAGGTAAGAAAATGTTTTGGGTGATTAATCTCATCCTCCTGGCCGCGATTGCGTTTCTCGGTACGCGTACCGCCGGGACTTGGTTCGGCGCGACTCTCGTCGGACTTGAGATTCCTGAGGTTAAGGACAAAAATTCACGTCCAACGACGGAGAAACCAAAACTACTCTCCGCGACGCTTGCTGATGACATTGTAAACCGGAACATTTTCAACTCGACCCCGCCTCAACCTGAGGAACCATCCGCCGAATCGAAGGAAGATGGCGAAGAAGAAGAAAATGCCGAGACCAGGACTCCTCCCGGTCCAGATGAAGAATGTGAGGCGTCGGCATCGAGCTTGAAGGCTTCGGTCACACTCGTAGCTCAACCTGAGGAGTGGTCGATGGCGGTGGTTGTCGCTGACCGAAAGGAGCGGATCGTTAAGGTCCGTGACCTGATCGAAGGATCTCAGGTTGCGGCGATTCATCAACATCGAGTCGTCCTACTTCGAGCAGGACAATATGAATGCCTTTACATCGAGAAGAAGAAAAAAGATAAGAAAGACAAATACAAGTCTTCCCGCGATCGTTCCAAGTCTCGCTCGCGCTCTTCGGGCAAAAGCAAGAATGCCGCAAAGATCAAAGAAGGCGTGGTCAAAAAGGGCGCCGGTCAATATGAAATCGACCGTTCGATGC
>JBMYRY010000330.1:0-3983 GCA_049602795.1 Bradymonadia bacterium | reverse complement strand
GTTGCTGAGGCGGCTTCTTGATAACGGATATCTATCGGAGACAGAATACCAGCAGGTGGGTGCCTTAGATTTTCGTTGGAAAGAAGGGCGTTTTCTGCCCAAGGAGTAAAAAAATTACGGATTCATACGACTAGCCTTGAATCAGAAGCACGCTTTCCGTACCTTCCCGCCCATGAAGAAACTTTCCTTTTTGTTGGTCTGTCTCGTCGTTCTTGCTTGTAACGATGATTCGGAATCTGGTGCAGTTGCCGATGCAAGCGGCGAAGATGAGCCTATGCTTGATCTGGGAGTGACTGATATCTTTGTTGTCGAGACGATGCCACTCGATGGTGGCGTAGCTGACAGTACGCCTAGCGCGCCATCGGTGTGCATTGAACCTCCCGAAATTGTCGATGTGCCGGTGAGGTTGGAGACGACCTGTCGAAGCGGAAATCAGCCAAAGCGAATTCAGGATTATCGCAACTATCGATGTGAAGATTACTTTCGTTTTGGTCCATCGGACCCAGATAACGGACGTTCAGAGAATTCCATCAATGTTGTCTTGGATGAGGTTGTCGTTACGGGTGTTTTTGAGACTGATTTTTCCGTCCAGGACGTGGGTGGGGGCGCGTTCAGCGGTCTTTGGGTATATACCGACCGAAGAAGTTTACCATTTCCAATCGAACCTGGTACCCGACTAAGGTTAAGCGGACAGTTGATGGAATTCTATGGGCTCGCGGAATTACGTCTCGATAACGATGATGATGCAATGAGACGGGTTGGCATGGGGGCACCTCCTGAACCGGTGTTTGTGACCGATTCTACGTTAATTGCGGATGAAGGGTACCTCGCTAAGGAATTAGAGTCTTTGTTGGTTTCCGTGCCAGGCAGATTCGTGGTGTCCACTTCACCCGATTGTCCTTTTGATTACGATATGTTTGTCATAGGGGGAGGACTGCGCGTAGAAGATGAGGTCGGATTGAGCTACGAGCCCAAGCGAGGAGACTTTGTGGACCGGGTGACTGGGATTGTTCATTACAGCTTCTCGCACCAAAAAGTTTTACCAAGAAATGATCAAGACCTGATGGTTACCGCGTGCGGCGGTGTGCCTGACAAGTGTGATGCTGCAGAATGTATCTTCGAAATTGGTGCCATTGAGACAGGGCAGTTGACGATCACCGAGATACAAGACGACCCGCGTGGCGCTGATGGACCGCGTGAGTATGTGGAATTGTATAACGGCTCAGGTGAAGCGGTAGACCTATCCGGATGGCGACTCCAGAATTGTACTGATATGAGCGTCGCGCTCTCGGGGCGTATTGAAGCTGGAGGATACTACGTCGTCGCAGGATCGCTCTCAAGGAACGAAAACGGTGGGATTAACGCAGATCTGGAGTTGAGTGGGTTGAACTTGCCGAATGGTCAGGGATCACTTCTGTTGATCGACGCCGAAGGCGCACTTGTTGACCAAGTTAGATACGACGATGAAACGCCATGGCCCGTGAGAGAGGACGGAGAAAGTCTGGAAGTATTGACGCTCACGGGCGACAATTCAAACGGGGCGGTCTGGCGCTCGGGTACCTCTGAGTACGGAGACGGTGGCTGGGGTACCCCAGGGCAACCGAATCGTTAAATTTTACGCGAACGCGCTGCAAGCTTGACAAGTGGGTTCTCCGTTGAAATCCTAACTCTGACTTGGCGGACCGCACGTAACCCTACGGTATCGTATTGTGTCCATTCTATCAGTGGTTAATTCGGTGAGAGGTTAGAGCCTTGCGAATTGTAGTGGCATACGGAACTGAGACATACAATGCTCAAGGTCTGGCGAACGAGACGGCAGACATCTTATCGGACAAGGGATACGCCGCCGAAGTCCTGGATTTAGAGGATTTTGAGCCCCCGCTTTTGCAAGAATGTGATGTTTTCCTGGTGATTACGTCTACCTTCGGTGATGGCGAACCGCCCAGCAACGCTGAATACGCTCATGACTACTTGATGTCGGATGATGCCGGATCGGTAGCTGGTCTTCGATTCAGTGTGTGTGCTCTAGGCGATACGGAGTATGAATTATTCTGTCAATGCGGCAAAGATTTTGACCAACGTCTAGAGGCTCTTGGAGGCGAACGCATCGCGCGCCGGGTGGATTGCGATACAGACTTTGACGACGCCTACCAGGGGTGGATTGATAACGTGGTGAATGCTCTCTCTTCGTTTGCTGCTGTACCCGATGCCGCGCGAAAGAGCGTCGACGTGGTACCGAGCAGCACGAATGTGCGAGCGGCACCAGTGGACGACCGACCGTCCATTGTACTGGAACCGCAGCCAAAGCCATCTACGGGGGCATTCAAAGCATCCAGCCGACCTTCTCAAAAGATTGGCACTCGGAAGAATCCGTATCTGTCGAAGGTGGTAGAAAACCGTAATTTGAATCACCCGTTTTCCGAGAAAGAAACTCGGCACATTGTTCTTGAGTTAAACGGTGATGAAGTTCCTTACAAAGTCGGAGACGCCCTCGGTGTCTTTCCAAGAAACTGTCCTGACCTGGTTCGACGTATTCTTGAGGCCGTCCACTTGCCGCGTGATGTGGCGGTTAGTTTCGAGGGTCAATGGTATCCGATTCGTGATGTCCTTTTGTACAAGACGGACATCAGTCAAATTGACAAACGAATGCTCAAGTTAGTTGCTGAATACTCTCAAGCCGCCCACATTGTGCCGCTGCTTGAGGATCGAAAGGCGGCATCCAACTATATTGATGGTCATCACTTACTAGATCTATTTGAATCGTGCAGATTTAAGCCGGATGCAACGGCATTTGTGGAGGCCTTGAAGCCACTTGCACCGAGGCTGTATTCCATTGCTTCGAGTCCTAAACATCATCCTAACGAAGTACATTTAACGGTAGATGTTCTTCGGTACCAGTTGCACGGAAAGACTCGGCGTGGTTGCTCCTCTTCCTTTTTGGGGGACCGAGCGGGCCCGGGCGTTGAAATTGCAGTCTACATTCAGCCAACGAAAGATTTTGTGCTCTGCGATGATGATGCGCCGATAATCATGATCGGACCGGGCACGGGCATCGCGCCGTTTCGTGCATTCTTGGAAGAACGAGAGGCGAGAAACGCACCGGGACAGTCCTGGCTCTTTTTTGGTGCTCAGCGGTCAGGACGAGACTTTCTCTACCGCGATGAACTATTGGCGTGGAAGGAAAGTGGACGCTTAGTGCGTCTGGACACCGCTTTTTCTCGTGATCAGTCAGAGAAAGTGTATGTGCAGCATCGGTTGTTGCAGCATAGTCGCTCTATTTTCCATTGGATGGAGAGCGGTGCCTATCTCTATGTGTGCGGCGACGCATCACGTATGGCGAAGGATGTGCATGAAACCTTCATTCAGATCGTGGAATCCGAGAGCCGCTGTTCTCGTAAAGACGCCGAAGCCTATATGAAACAGCTCTCTAAGTCCGGTCGCTACCTTAAAGACGTTTATTGAGGTTTCCTTATGACATTGTGTTGGGCAGTGTCTTCATGCTTGCTCTCTACCGTGTAAACGCTCATAGTTGACGTCGATGGGATGTCTCACGGGAGAAAATAGACGATGTTAACACCAAATACAGATCCATTCGCGCTGGCAAAAGAGCTGTCAGGGTATCATTTGATAGACGGAGCGTTGGTTCCTGCGATCTCGGGAAAAACGTTTTCCGTTATTAATCCGGCGACGATGGAAGAGATGGGACGTGCTGCCGAAGGCGACGCAAAAGATGTGGAGATCGCTGTTGCAGCTGCGAAACGCGCCCAAAAGGAATGGGCAAGACTTTCGGCTCGGAAGCGTGGGAAGCTCATTATGGAGTGTGGTCGAATTCTTGAGGCTCACGCTGAGGAACTCGGTCTCCTTGTTGCGTTGGAGAGTGGTAAGGCACTGAGGACAGAGAGTGCGGTTGAGGCGTCTATTCTCGCCGACACATTTACGTACTTTGGTGGTCTTGCGTCTGAACTTAAGGGGGAAACGATTCC
>JBMYRY010000329.1:0-4022 GCA_049602795.1 Bradymonadia bacterium | reverse complement strand
ATGTCGAAGGGGATGCCAAGCAACTGCGCCAGGTCTTCTGGAATTTGTTGAACAATGCTTCGCAGGCCATGCCGGATGGTGGTGAAGTGGATATTGAAGCTAGACGGGTCGGCACGGAGGTGATTGTATTGGTGTGTGACCACGGCGTTGGGATCGAACAAGAGCACCTTGAACATATCTTTGACCCTTTTTATTCTACTAAAGATGCTGGCACAGGTTTAGGTCTTGCCCTCGTTCAGCGCATCGTCGAAGATCATTCGGGACGTGTTCTTGTGGATTCTGTCGCGGGTGAGGGGACACGCGTGTCGGTGATATTGCCCATCGATCAACCTGGTGAAATGAGCAAAGAAGCAGAAGAAGGGGCAGCAGCATGAGCCGAGTCTTAGTGGTCGATGATGAATTGTCGATGCGAGAGCTTCTAGAGATCTTTTTTCTGAAAGAAGGACATGACGTTGATCTGGCGCGTGACGGCAATGCAGGAGTCAAACTGCTGTTGGAGAATGAATACGATCTCGTTGTGACCGATTTGAGAATGCCCGGGACGAATGGCATGGTTGTACTCGAACGATGTCGTGAGTTGTTGCCTGACACACCGATTATCGTAATGACTGCATTCGCTACTCCCGAGACTGCGATTAGTGCAATGAAGCTCGGTGCTTATGACTACTTTACGAAGCCATTCAAGCTCGATGAAGCTAAGATTGTGATCGCCAAGGCACTTCAGCGTAGAAAACTCGTCTTGGAGAATCGAGAACTAAAGAGTGAATTGAATAAGGAACACGGGCACAACATCATTGGGCGTAGTTTGGCCGTTCAAAGAATGATGACGCTCGTCAAACGGGTCGCGCCAACCAAGGCGAACATCTTAGTGACCGGTGAGAGTGGTACGGGTAAAGAATTGGTGGCACACGCCATTCATTCGCACGGACACCAAAGTGATGGTCCGTTTATCGTGGTCAATTGTGGTGCGATTCCGGCGAACTTAATTGAGAGTGAGTTGTTTGGGCACGTTCGGGGTAGCTTCACCGGGGCGATTGAAGACCGTGATGGTCTGTTCAAGGCCGCCAGTGGTGGTACCCTATTTCTGGATGAAGTCGGTGAACTACCCTTGTCAATGCAGGTGAAATTACTTCGGGTCCTGCAAGAGCGAAAAATAAAGAAGGTCGGGAGTAGTAAGGAGACGCCCGTTGATGTCCGCGTAATCTCAGCAACGAATGTCGATTTGGAGAATGCGGTCAACGCAGGCGATTTTCGTGGTGATCTTTACTATCGATTGAATGTGATTCGGATTGAAGTTCCGCCTCTTAGGGAACGTCGAGAAGACATTCCCAGACTGAGTCAGCATTTTATGCGTCGCTATGCGAATGAATTTGGAAAATCGATTCGGGACATTGAGCCCGAGGTGCTGCAAGCGCTCATGGGCTATGACTTTGACGGGAACATTCGTGAACTTGAAAACATTATCGAGCGTGCCGTGGCCCTCGAGAGCTCTGAACGCATTACGCTCGCTAGCTTGCCGCGTGAGTTCCATCAACATCAAAATAAAGCATTCGCAAGCCCGGAACATCTTACTTTGCCTGAGGCTGGTCTAAATTTGGATGGGGTGGTCGGTTCGGTGGAAAGACAATTGATTCAGCAAGCCTTAGACCGGACTCATGGAAATAAAACTGAAGCTGCAAAACTCCTTGGGATCAGCTTTCGCTCTTTACGCTATCGGTTGGATAAAATCGAATTAGATTAACTCAACTGCACGGTGCGAGATCACGAGCTGCGCGCTTTGTGTTTGCGGATTTACAACCAAATTAGCCGAGAAGCGTATGAGTGACAAATTTTGTCACCTGTGATATCGTCATGGCCAAAATATGTCACTCATATAAAAAGAAGAAAAAAATATTGACCTCGTTAAACATACGTTGGTATACATCATACGACATGTAGGTTAATTTTGGATTATCCTTTTAAAACAGAGGTTTGTGCGATTGCTTCCGTTTTGGGCTCTCGGGCAATTCTCTTGGAAATTAGTTTTGGATCGGTTCGTGCAATGGAGCGGAACAGGCAAAACGGGAGAGAATGACTTGATAAGACCGCACCGCAAAGGCTTCACCTTGTTGGAGCTGATGATCGTGGTCGTAATTATTGGTGTACTATCTGTTGTTGCCGTTACGAGCTACAGCCGTTACAGCTACGGCGCCAGGAACGCTGAAGCTCAGCAGTTTTTACAAGCGATACGCTTGGCTCAGATGACGTATTTTGAGCAGTACGGACAGTTTTGCGGAACGCCTGCTGGCAGTAAATGGCCGGAAGCTGTTCCGACGGGGGCTACGGGGCCGAAGCGATGGACGCCATTGCCGAACACCAGCCCGTTCTTCCACCTCGGGGTTAAATCCCCTGGACAGGTGTGGTTTCAGTATGAGGTCGCCGCCGGTGGTGCAGGTGATAATGGAAACGGAGCGATTAAAAATTTAGACCGTCCTTGGTTTTGGGCCCAGGCACACAGTGACTTTAATGGAAACGGACAACTGTCCACCTTCGAGGTCACGTCTGAGAAGCCCGAAACGCGGACTGAATCGATTAACGAATAAAAAAAATGCGCGTTTTTTTTACTTACGCGTGCGAGAGGTTTAAGATTTCCGTAAGGATGTTGCAATCTAAGATGTTTTAGATTCAAATGGCGTTGGAAACGACGTGAATGAGTCAAGTTGGGCTTTGCCCAACGAGCTGAGGGGTTCTCTTGGGGAGGGGTCTCGAAAGTTCGTAAAATTAACCCGGTTTCCCTCCCTGAGGAAAAGGAATTCAACATGTTGAGTTTAAAGAAGAAGAGCTCGAAGGGCTTCACGCTCATTGAATTGATGATCGTAGTAGCGATCATTGGTATTCTCGCCGCAGTCGCGATTCCGGCGTTCTTGCGTTACATCAAGCAGTCAAAGACCGCTGAGGCAACGGCGAACATCGAGAAGATTGCGAAGGGCGCGATTGCGTACTTTGAGAAGAACCACGTTGAGCGAAGCGTTGATGGCGCGATCATCGACAAGCAATTCCCTGCAACTGTATCTGCTCCTGCAGGTGGTATCGGTGCCTTCTGTGCAGGCGGTAGTGCTGTAAAGGTTCGCCCTACGGATGAGTTCAACGCTGCATCTTGGCAAGCTCTTAACTTTAGCATGGGTGATCCCTACCAGTTCCAGTACACGTTCGAGTCGGGCGGTATCGGAAATGGTGCTGAGTTCACTGCTCGAGCAAACGGTGACCTTGACTGCTCTGGTGCGCCAGGCATCTCAACATTCGAGATTGCTGCTCGTGTTGTAAACATGGAAGTTCAGCGTTCTCCAGGTATCTTCGAGAACCGACCAACGGAGTAAGCTACCTGTTTGGTTATGAGAAACTCGTAAAAAGGGGCGGTAACGCCCCTTTTTTTTTGGCCTAATACATGGTTTAGTGCCCTCGTATTTTCCTTAATCATTGTTGGGATTCATCTGTGTCGCTCACTTTGAACACCACTGTACGGACCTTACTGGTTGTAGTGCTTTTAGCGACCGCGATGATACTTCTGGTATCCAGTAAACTGTCCGCGCGAGTTCAACACGCGAAAGAGTCGGTGTTGCAACAGGATGAGGTTGTTTATGTACCGTCCATCAATCAATCCAAGCTGATCTACTTAGGCTATGACCAAACCGCTGCGGATGTTCTTTGGGTACGTAGCCTCAATTACTTTGCGCGGCATTTGCTTACGGACCGGGAGTATCCTTGGCTCCCAAAGTTCGTCGATCAAATTCTTGAACTTGATCCCCAATTTAAGAGCGTTTACTGGTGGGCAGGGTCTTCATTGCTTTACGGTCGGTTTCGGACCAATGAGGTGGTGATGGAAGCGAATCACTACTATGAACGCGCGCTGAAACAATTTCCTAATGATCATGAAGCTGCTTATCGGTTGGGCATGAACTATCATTCAGAGCTTCAATCTGAAGACCCAGAAATTCATAAACGGTTTCGCAGGAAAGCGCTGTATTATCTTGAGTTAGCAGCGA
>JBMYRY010000328.1:0-4023 GCA_049602795.1 Bradymonadia bacterium | reverse complement strand
CCAAGCCTTTGCACATTGCACTTGCTCTACAAACTCTTGTCAAACCAGTACGTCAGCTTCACAATAAGACTTCGCTGCTGAGACTCAATCGCTGAAATGGACTCGGTCAAGGCACCAAAGTCGATATTCAGTTGATCTTGGTAGACCACGTATACATCGCTACCCGGAAGATATCGCCATCGAAGGCGTGCCAAGAAGCGCCCTGATTCTTGCACGGTATTCGCTTGAAGACTGACATCCGCAAAAAGGCGCGGGTTGACAGCAAAATTAAAGTCCCCATTGAAGCTTGTGGTTTGGTCAGTGGGCGCATCATCAAACATGAGCCAATTGTGCGCTAATCTGACCGAGAGGCGTACATGAGGTCCGAAAGCCCCCCCAAGACTCGCGTTGGTTCCATGAGAGACACCGCCGTAAAAAGCATCATCGTACGTGTACGTAATCCTGCCGTATGGATTCCGAGCTTCCGAGGCGGAGAGTGACGCGGAGTAGGAGCCTCCGGTGTACGTGTCAGCTGGAACATCGCGCCCATTCGGCAAAGTGAACCCAGTGTCGACTACATCCTCTACGTACCCACCTGTGACCTCCGCGGCAAGCCGATTGAATAAGACCAGGCGAAACTCACCAACTGTTTCCAATCCGAGATATCGTTCACCGTTCCCATCGAGGGTCAAATTAGCCTCGTGACCGATGGATGTTTGCGTGACCGCTCCTTTGAGTCCACGCCAAACGTAACGCGTCGCCTGACTAGCCGAGCTGACATCAGTGCGGCTCGCAAAGCCCACTTTAGGATCGAAGTCACATCCAACATGCCGTAACTGTGTGTCGGACTCTAAGGCAGGTCCGATATAACGAGCGCGTAGACGATTCGTTCCCCCAGCAACCGTGTTTAACGTTCGATTTGTCTCTTGGACATCGTCATGACGACTACACCCATTCTCAGCCACCTCGGGCCCCGTGAATTCGCGATTCATTGTGAGAGCCGTATACCCCGATAATTGCAGACGATTATCCATCAAACGATAAAGACCGTCGACGCCCACCGCAGTATGCGTGATGTTTGACGCCTCTGCTTTTAAGGCGACTCTATTGACCACCAAGACCCCCAGATTACCACGGCCCTTCAAATCCTGACGCAACCGCAACACGGAGTATTGCCGCCGTTCAATATCGCCTTGTTCATCCGTGGAAACCGTAAGTACACCAACGCCAAGACGCCCAATTCGCCCATGTACTTTGGCGCCGCCAATGAGCGGAATCGCATTGCCTGCATCATCAAGTCCGATTCGGCGAGAGTAAAACAGCTGATATGCACCAGAGTCTCCGAAGCTGAAGACATCGATGCCCGACAAGAAGAACGGTCGCTTTTCCGGGAGAAAAAGTGGAAAGCGCGTCAAATTGATAAGCGCATCATCGAGGTCCACTTCGGCAAAGTCCGTGAATGCAGTAAATTCCCCCCAGAGGTTCTGACTCAAACGAAGTCTAAGGTCTAACCCACTCTGTACGTCAAAATCGGCACCAAAGCGTCCGTCACCATCTTCGGTTCGTGTAAGAAAATACGGGATCATCCGAAGAGGTGTTCCCCCTTCTCCCGTATGCTTGAGTCCCTTAAGCTCTCCGTAATGCGTCGCTGCTATCGGTCCAAGTTCGGGGGGTAGCGCGGACCAATCGTAGGTTGCTAATCGCCGATTGTGATCCCGCGTCACATTCAGTCCTAGCGTTCTCATCGATGATGACTCTGGCAATCCCAACGCACTAAATGGAATACGAACCTCAGCGACCCACCGCCCTTCGTCCCAAGTGCTGACGCTCTCCCACACTGCGTCGTATTCTCGACGAAACCCACCGGCATTCATGATGGCAATGTAGTCGGTTTGCGCGCCAGCTGCGTTGAAGGCAAAACCGATGGTTGTCGTCTTGTCTTGATGAACATCTATCTTGATCGTAATCGCATCATCAGACCAAATCTTGTAGGTATCACGCCGCAACTCGAAGCTACGGGGCTCTTCTCCTGGCTGTAGGCTCGACTCAATACCAAAATACAGCGAGTCCTCGTCGTACAGGACCCGGAACTCAAAATCGATTGGCGCCTTTTTGCCTGGCTGAGGCTGTCGTTCGGTCATCCCTGATGCCGGTTTAGCCTTGGTCCAAACTGATTCGCTCAACCGTCCATCAAGGATGACTTCATCATCGCCAAGGCTGTACGCATCAATTCGTGGACCCGCCAAAGCGAACTCAAGACAGCCGCATATCACGCCCAGTATGATGTAGAATCGCTTTATCAAAACACTGCTCATCAGATTCAAGGGGCGCCAACATGATACAGAGTGCCGCCAAACTCAAGAGGTCTCTCATATTGGATGACGATCCGTTGTTTCAAAGGTGCAACGTAGTCGCCAATGGGATTCAGTCAAGAGACATCGGTTGATGGTACACTCGCTCATTTGTTACATCAGATTCGCCCCCATTCTCACACTCTAACAAAAGGTGCTTGGTCGGAGTGCAGATTGCCGTCCAAGTTCAGGCACTCGAGGTATCGCTAGTCACCACCGGCAAACGCAGGTAAACTGCGCCAAGGTCTTTAGCTTGTTTTGGAACACATGATGACAGCAGCAAAATCTAAGCTCGACATCATATTCACCCCGCCACAGGGTCAGTTCACTCTACGGCGATATGGTCATCCGAAGAGCCAACTTAGAGCCTGGAATGGTGCAGATCACTATCTTCTGGAAAGACTTGCAACGGAACTAGATCGTTTCACACCACGCAAAACCCTGATTATTAATGATGACTTTGGTGCTTTAACCATTCCACTCCTTCAACTTAAGCCGGATATCATCATCAATTCTGCGCACGGACAACGAGCGCTGCAGAAAAATTTGTCCGGTAACTCGCTCAATGACTCGCATATCCGAGTGTGCACTCAGTACGAATTTGAGGCAAACCTGACCTTTGACAAATACGATTTGGTTGTCATGAAGTTACCCAAAAGCCTCGCCGCGTTAGAGGAACAGTTGCGTCTCATTCACCAAAGGCTTCATACGTCTACCAAGCTCTTTATCGGCAGCATGGCCAAACACATTCAACAGTCGGTTCTCAATACGATCAGAAATCAATTCGGCTCAGTTGATTGTTCTTTGGCAAAACGCCGAGCACGCATTATATCAGTCAAGATTTCGAATCTCCCAGCTACGGTACCGAACCTACGCACACGAGCATGCGTTGTGCCAGAAGCTGTTACGGGTCTACAGCAGCCACTCACCTTAACGAGTTTCCCCGGCACTTTCGGACACGGTAAACTAGATAGAGGTACGCAAGCACTCCTAGAAGTTCTGGAACTTCCATCACGTACCACGAGTATCTGCGATTACGGATCCGGAACGGGGGTACTCGGTATTGTGGCCGGCTTAAGACACCCCGACGCACGGCTATTGTTCGTAGACGATGCCGCAGCAGCGGTTCAATCCACTCAGTGGAACGTCTCACGACTACTTGACCCAAATCGAGACATCCACATTCTTCATCGCGACACACTCGATGAGATCCCCTCCAACAGCCAGCATGTCATACTTAGCAATCCACCGTTTCATGATTCGAATGCACGTACAGAGCATATTGCACACCGGATGTTTCACGATGCATTCAGGGTACTAGAGCCTGGTGGAGAACTCTGGGTAGTCGCCAACAGGCATCTCAGGTACGCAGCGATACTTCGCAAGCTTTTCGGTCGCTGCGAGCATCGGGGTAAACATCCAAAATTCATCATTCTCAAAGCGAGCAAGACGAATGAAAACGCTTCATAGTTCTAGCGCTCAGAACCCTGCGGACTGATTCGACAGACCAACTCACGGAGACAAATCAATCCTCTTTTGGTGAAAGTTCGGCTAAGGTACCCGGAATGGTTCAGATTCGCACATACGCCGAGCGCATCCTCTTTAGTGATACGCTCGATGAGAAACTCAACACGCCGCTCCGTCTCGACGATACCGAGCCGGGCTCTGGCATCGTGGTGCCCGCCGCGCCCAC
>JBMYRY010000327.1:0-4031 GCA_049602795.1 Bradymonadia bacterium | reverse complement strand
TCCACGGCTAGCATGCCCCATTCAACTGCTTGCTTAAAGACGTCAGACTTCGCACCGCAAAAATCATCCGCGTGAAATTTCTTAAAGACTCGCACATTACGAAATTGAAAGAGCCTCAACGGGTTATCATCAACAATGATCACTTTCGAGAGAGACTCGTCAAAAAAGCGTAGGTCTTTAGAAGGCTCGATCACGGGTCGCCCTTTTCGAGGCTTCTCCGGAGAGCCGGGCGGCTCGGTTTTTTCTTGCTGAATTAAAAAGCTATTCGTCATCGCACCGCTGATAAACGGTGATTCAAGCATCGGCACATCATCGATCTTGATATTTCGCAGAATCTCTAACGTGCGGTCATCCAGATTTGCCGAGAAAATGACCACTCGACCTCCGAGTTCGTGAATTGACTTAATCACCCTTTCCCAGCCCGGCACCATGTGAATATACTTCATCTTGCCATCGGCTTTTTTGAAAGCATGTGTGTGACACGATTCACCACCACTGTAGTACTGGTCAAAGAGGGTTTCGTCGAGGTCGAAAACAACGATAAACTTCGCCTTTTTCAACCCCTCAACATCCAAACGACTCTCATACTGGTATGCCCGCACGGCCTTCAATGCTGCATTGAACCCTTTCTCTCCGGTGAAACTTGCATCCTGGCGTGTCAAATCACGATATTGGTTTTGCAACTCCACTGCTTGCACTCGACTCAATTCGTACTCCGACATCAGTCGAGACATGTTGAAAAAACGCACATCGCCTTTTTTGCCGTCCGCGTACCGATCGGTCCATTCCGGTAAACTCGGGACACTTTTAGAAGAGACAATATCGGCTTGTGCCGGCGCATCGACTTTCGCAGGGGTCGGCTTGGTCTCAGGAAGAGACGTACATCCCACCCCCGCAATCAACGCGATAATGGTTACAGCTATAATCGGTCTGGCGTGTGTCATTTTAACCCCGTCTTGAAAGATTGCCTTATCCAGTGATGCGCCCGTGCTTAGAGGTCACAGCCGTATGTCTCCAGGACGCGTCCGCGTTCATTCGTACCAAAGGGTATCCCGCCCTCCTCGAGTACGGGATCGAGAGCTTCCACCGTCGGCGTGGTCTCATGACAAACCACACCAAGAGACCAACCGCCTCGACCACCAATGCCATCACCACCGCGACCTCCGTCACCGCCACGACCGCCAGAACCACCATATCCCGGGCCAAAGAGGATATTGCATGGCCAATCAGCACCTGAACTGCCATTCCCTCCTTGACCTCCGACGCCCCCAGGTCCGCCTGACCCCCCCGGTCCGCCAAAGCCTGGTGCGCCACCCAAAATTACAACTTCACTAAGGAATGCGTTTTCGACGTTTGACAAATAAACACCAATCGCGGCTCCGCCGTCGCCACCACCAGTGCCGCCACGTCCCCCACAACCGGCACCGCCGCCACCACCGCCGCTACCACCATGTTGATTTGGGTAGGTCAGTGATCCACCACCGCCACCACCACCACATCCAGCGATACCATTCTCGCCGGTTCCTCCGCGGGCACCGCTACCAATGAACCATCCTTCTGCACGGGGATGTGGCTCAACCGCTTGCGGTCCGAGAGTACCCCAACCGCCACTCATGCCGTCAGCGCCGTTGCCACCACTGCCGGCCGTCTGAAATGCACCAACACCGTTACCTGCGCCACCGCCGCACGCCTCGGGATTACCTCGTTGACCATTACTGTTGGAACCTCGTCCAGCGCCACCGCCGGAACCGCCATCGCCACACATACTTGCGCCGCCAACGCCAGGGCTTCCTCCGCCACCGCATTCTGCGCCATTACCCGCATTGCCGCCATCGAGACCAGGTGTCCCCAATTCTCCACTCACACCGTCACCACCTGCAGCCCCGTATAAGAGGGAGCGATACATAGTAAAGGACGAAACGTCTTTGACAAAGATACTGTATGCCGATTGTCCAACATTGGCAGTCTCGCCCTCAAGTAGCCGAATATTGGCAATTTGAATGGGCTCTTGAACATTTTCAACTCGGAGACCCATGTAGTCCGTCTCCGTTCTTTCCGTCTTATACAAGCTCGAATATTCGTCCCGTGACCGTCGCCAGCCATCGGCACTGTTGTAGCCCCCAATCAGTGATACGGTAAGGTTAGGTTCGCCGGTAATGTCCAGATCAACGTCCGCCGCAATGTATCTGATATTCCGCGCTTCAGCGGCTTCAATCGCAGCTCGTAACGATCGGAATGGATCATCCGGCGTGCCCAAAGGATCAGACTCACTACCTCCGCCCAAAAAGTTCGATGCAAAAACCATCTCGGTCACAGTGCCGTCTGTACCATCGCAATTCTCATCCTCATAATCAGCATCCGGCACATCAAGAGCATCGGGATTAATCGCGTTGTCCTGGTCATTACAGTCGCCTGGCTCCGTTGCGTATGTTTCCGGCGCAGGGCAAACGGGCGGTTGAGTATCGTCGCCAAAACCGTCGCGATCCTCATCAGGCCAGCCTGGTACCAAGCCTTCGTCGTTTACCCCGTCACAGTCCTGGTCTTGCCCATCGCACACTTCGTCAGATGGAAAGACAGCATCCTGACACTCACCCCATTCACCATCTACGCACGTTTGGGTACCCGCACGACACACCCCCACTCCGATTAAGGCATCGTCCCCATCGAAGCAAGGTTGCTCAGCCAGTTCATCTGCGATGGCATCGCAGTCATCGTCTAGACCGTTACACTGCTCTCCCGCACCTGGAAATCGTGTCGGATCGAAGGGACCGCAATCATCGGTATCGACAAATCCATCCCCATCATCATCGTCATCACATGCATCACCCTCTCCGTCAAAATTGGTGTCCCGCTGGGTATCATTGGCTATGAGCGGACAGTTGTCTCGCTCATTCGTCCACCCATCGTTATCGAGATCATCATCAACGCAGTCGGCAATCGCATCGGCATCTACATCTTCAAAGCCCTCGTCAGCCATGCCATCGCAGTCGTTATCAAGTCCATCACAGGTCTCTTCTGCTGGCTCTACAGGCGGTGAGCACTCTCCAAACACGCCATCTGAACAGAGTCGTGCAGCCGGTCTGCAAAGTCCAATGCCAGGCATGGCGTTTTCATCACAATACTCAAATAGACGCTCATCCACCGCCCCGTCGCAGTCATCATCGAAGGCATTACATGATTCTTCCAGCGGTAAGACTTGATCAACACAGGAAGACCACGCCCCGTTCTCACACAGTTGAGTACCAGCAATACATGCCCCATTCCCTAAAGTTCCACCCGGACCGTCATAACATCGTTGGCTGAGCGCTTCGTCAATTCGCCCGTCACAATCGTCATCTTGACCATCACAGGCGACTTCACTCATCGCGCTTGGGATGCAGCCCGCATCAACCAACATATCCTCTTCCATCCCGAGATCTACAACCGTTGAGTCATCGCTAGGCAGTAGCGCGTCAACGCTCCCATCAATATCTTCAGGTCTTTCGGCAGAAGGACCAGTAGCTGAATTGTCAGAACACCCGAATAGCGCAGCCATGATGACCGCCGCGAGAAGGATTGTTTTTGGGTAGGACACGGTAACTCTCCGTGGAATGAGGGAAAGCAACTCAGGCGAAGGCTCGCTCCTGGTGCTCTTGCTTTTCTTTACAGATGATGCACAAGGTTGTCACCGGACGTGCTCGTAAACGTCGATAACCAATCCATGCCTCGCAATTCGTGCACCACCAATACTCCTCGCTATCGATGCGCTCGAGCGCACCATCAATTTTGCCAAGAAGATGGCGTTCACGTCCTCGGAGTCTAAATGACAGGTTTTGGCTATAATCGGCTGTTGCCAAGTCCATCTCGTCGGGCAGGTCATCCTGATCAACAGTCATTTCCTCGGTGAGTGTTCTCTGCGCGTTTTTCATTAAGCGCTTACGTTCTTCGAATAACAAAGTGCGAAATTCAGCCGTCCGCTCGGCTTCTAGCTCGGGTCCAACGCCTTCGAAATCAGCGTCTTCCCTATTATCACCTGGAAGTGGCGTATTCAT
>JBMYRY010000326.1:0-4034 GCA_049602795.1 Bradymonadia bacterium | reverse complement strand
AACGGGAGTGGGCGTTGGCTACGAAACCGAGACGTATTACTATCACTTGGGTACGAGCGTATCGGCCTGGTATGTTACAGAAGAGTCTGCACCGTTACTTAATGCTGAAGTATCTACGGGGCTAAACGGTTTCTTTTTGGGATTTAATGGGCATATGAAGGTCGTTCTAGACGTACATCGAATGCCTTCAGGCCGGGTAAATTCACATTTTGGACCGACCCTCTATGGCATGATCACCGATGATTGGCATTGGCAGCTCAAGAGTCGCCACACCGCGAGTGCGCTCCAGCATCGTTCCCGATTTCAATCTGATCATACTGTGTCGCTTGGATTGGGGTGGGTGCAGTAGCGTTATTTTTTGCTATCTCCCAGTCTTTCTCTCTCAAACCATGAGCATTTCTTGTTGTCGATTAGATGAGTCAGCTCACCCTATGGATTTCAACGCACTGATCGCTCTGCAGCAAATAATGCAGTCCAGCGTGTGCATATGCTATAGACACAAAAAAGAATGACACTGCCATAGCGCAGTGATTGTGTTGAGTCAGGAATCCGGACAGGCGATGAATACTCCGAGCCAAAAGAGGCTATTTTTCAATCGTTACTTGAGTTTGTTGCTTGCGAGTTGGACAGGACATGTGGTCCTCCGACTATTACAATTAGGTCGGCCAACACCATATGGGCCTCCGTTTGTCGAGAAGCTTGAGTGGTATCTTTTTCACGCAGTTAGCCTCGATATCCTGTGGTCGTTACCTGTAATCATACCGCTCTTTCTCAGTGGACTATTGGTGCATCGATATCTGCCGAAAATAGAAGGCTCACTGTGGGTGACCACCCAATGGATTATTGGTCTACACATGCTCATCACGGCGTGGGACCATGAGATGATGCGTTTTCTCGCCCATCACTTTACCATCAGCAAATTTTTGACCTATACAAACACCGAGGTGATTCGTGATTTAGCGGAGTTTTTGACGGTTGATCAAGGCGGTCCGGGTTTACCGCTTCTCACGGTGCTTGCCAGTGGACCAGCCACGATTTGGTGGGCAGCCAAACTAAGGACTCGGTGGCAACATCGACCAATGAATATCAGGCGAGCCGTGATCGGCGTCAGTGTATTGTTAATTGGTGCCTATGCGTTGATCTTTCATCTATGGCGCGGAAGCTTCAGGATTCGTAAACTTAAGCCCGTGGTTGCTTCACTTGTGGATGAGGCACTTGCGAGCACTCGAATGGAAGTGACCTCTGAACAACTCAAAGTGTTTTCGGCCGAAAGTCAGCGAATCTGGCAACATGCCAGCCAGGATAAATGGTATTTTCCCCTCGCGGAATATCCATTTTATCGAATGACCGCCCATCATATGTGCGTCGACCAAACAAACACAGTGAGTGGTCTGGATTGCAGCATGGATGCCGATGGTGATGGGCATTCACTCGTGACCGACTGTGACGATCGCTCACCAAATGTTCATCCGATGGCGGTGGATGTACCTGGAAATGGCATTGATGAAAATTGCGATGGGATCGATGAGTCTCCCTACAATGTGGTGTTGATTCTGTTGGAATCACATCGAGCACTCAATGTCGGTCATTTGAAAGACTTTGGCGCCACCTCATCGGATAGCCCCTTTCTTGATGAGCTAAGTCGGCGCACTGATGCTCGAGTTTTCACCCGACATCAAGTTAACGGAGTTCCCACGATTTCCAGTTTCTTCTCCATCCATTGCTCCTTGTATGCGAAAACGACTGGATATGTGGTCACTGATAACACACATACTCGATTCAAATGTCTCAATGACTATTTGAGGCCCCTTGGGATAAAGCAGCAATTTTTCACCGCAGCTGCTCCAGATTGGGACAATCAAACGTTTTGGCTTTCCAAGTGGTACGGTGGATATGACTTTTCAAGGCAGCGTCAGACAGACGTGAAGATGTTTGGGCATATGGCGGATTGGATGCTCAAAAACTTGGATCAAACGAACCCGTTCTTCGTTGGCGCCATTACTAAAACAAATCATTTTCCGTTTAACTCGGTTGACGATATGACGTCTGAGGAATTGGCATCAACCCCCGGCAATATTGGCGCCACGATGGGATATACAGATCGGGCATTACAGCTTTTCTTTGAGAAGATTAAAGATGCGCCTTGGTTTGATCGAACGGTCTTCATCATTACAGCGGACCATGGCTATCATTGCGGTGAAAAGGGCTACTTTAGACTGGATGACCCGCTTCGTTTACCCACTGCATGGCTTCCGCTGGTGATGGTTGGGCAACACCCCAAAGTGCTTTCGTTGATGAAGACGACTCAGCATCCAACATCTCATGTAGATATTGCGCCGACGATTCTGGAACTTTTCGGTATTCGTGAGCCTACTAGCTTTGTTGGACATTCGGTGTTTGATAGCGTCTATCGGCAGCAGGCTTATGTCTACGCGAACAACGGAAATGGGCGGGTACTGGTTTCAGATGGGTATCGGCTTTATTTCGAGCCGCCGAGTAGCTCCCGGAAACAGGGACGAGAAGTGTTCAATACGCGCCGTGACCCGATGTTAGATCAGGCACTTGATGGAGAAATCGCAAAGCCTATTCTGATGAGATATTTTCCAACTTTGGATGCGTTGCAAAAATTAACGGACCACAGCTACAGTCGAAACGTAGTCATACCCGAGATATCCGGTGGTGAGCAGAATAAGGCACAGTAATTGAGCGTACATTTAAGGCATACATCCGATGGGCTTTACTCGACGCCCTCTTAATTTGATTTCACTTACTTGCACACCGGGCAAAGCGTGCTTAGATATTTATTGTCAGAACTAAGGGAGTAACCAAATGTTTGAGCCGTCAAAGAGTACTGTGTTCATGGCCTACGTCATTTACGGATTGCACGGCTTTAGCGCCATATCAGGGTTATTGTCACCAGCATTCATCGTCACAGCGTTTCTGACTGGTTGGCCTTCGATTCTTGCTCTTATCTTAACGTACTTGAAGCGAGGCGATGCGAGGCAGACGTACCTTGAGTCCCACTATAGTTGGTTATTAGGCACTTTTTGGTGGGCTTTTGTGTGGCTGTGTCTGAGTGGTGCGCTCGTGATCACCTTTATCGGTATTCCGTTTGCTTTCCTCACTGTGATTGGCACCGGCTTATGGGTTTTGTATCGCCTGTTTTCTGGGGCAAGTCGTCTACTAGACGCTCGTCCGGTCGAGGGCTGATGTCTTTAGGGTCTCGGAGGGAGTTCAGCTAGCTTTGCGTAGGGTTTCTTGACCATTCGCCTAATGCCCTTGAGCGTCTTGATGGGCCACGATTTCTGAATGAAATTAACGAGAGTCGCGGGCAGTGCGCCCATGGGGTCAGTATGTACTTCAACCGTTACGTGAGTTCGGTCATCACCCCAAGCTTTTAGGCGATACACACACCGAATGAGCCTGGCTCGTACACCGACTGTTTCGGGGGCATGTGAACTGGTGGTTGATTGTAATTCAAAATGCAGGACATCGCCTCGCCAGAGTGCTTTGGCTCGATAGACATAATCTCGATCGGAGATCGGCCAAGGGAGTCCAAAATGCTGATAGAGAATCTTATCAAATTGGGAATGCGTCTCGAGCACTTTACTCAGTTGAAGACGGTCAACCCATTCCGTTCGATGGTCATTGTCTCGGATTACCCATGCTACCTTTGCAAGGGGCGCGTCTACCACAGCCTCTCCTTTGAATGCGGTAATTGGGTTGCCGGGTTCATCCTTTCGAAATGACTTTATCCCCTCATCGGTATCAGCCAGCTCCCACTCCGCGGCGATTGCAGGACTCAGGCTGACAAAGCTTATGAGTATGATGTTAAGAGTAAGCAAAGTTTTTAATTTAACCACGATAAATACCTCCCGCTCGACGCCTAGTCTTACCGCTTAGTTGCCTTCAATGGCAAGCAGGTCATGCGTTCAAGACGCACCGCGCATGGATTGTATTCAAGATTGAGCAGTGAAGTGGTCGCGTGCATCGCGATTATAGCCCTCTCGCCAACAGAAGTATCCGGTTGGACT
>JBMYRY010000325.1:0-4039 GCA_049602795.1 Bradymonadia bacterium | reverse complement strand
ATGAACTAGCCCAGGTATACGAGCCTGAGCCTGTTTCCGGTTGTCAACAAGGTTCACTTGGTGGCACCGTTTCGTACAGCGAACAGTACACTGAATCTCGCCAGCAAAGTGTGCGGATGACCGTCAGCCGTTCGTGGAATGATTCAACAAGCTCAACTCGTGCGGAGTCCTTGAATGAAGGGATCTCAGTTGGAGAAAGCTCATCAAGAACGCTTGGAAACTCGAATTGGGAAGGTGAGACTACGCAGGATAGCTTCGGAGTCAGTTACGATCGGTCGGAACAAAACAGTGTCGACACGACTTCGACGGACGGTGAAAGCTGGACGTGGAGCCGTAACGAAGGTGAAAGTAACGAGGACTACGAAAGCCGAATGAATAGTTTGTACGGCGAAGGTAAATGGAGCGGCACTGTCGGTGCTTCCGGTGAAGGGTCAGTCCCGGGATTCGCGAAAGTATCAGGCTCGGTGTCAACAACCACGGGCGTCAAAGTCGGCGCGAGTACAGCAAATACAACGGGTGCCCGCAATCGAGTCTCGGTGGATGAAGGACACAGTATGACCAGTAGCTCATCAACCTCGCGCGGTTTTGGGAGCGCGGTCGCTGAATCGTCTGGCTCTTCTATTGGTGGTTCATACGCCGTGAGTGCCTCTCATACCCGTTCTCAGAGTGAAACCGACGCCCGGCGCCGTTCTCGGACCTGGAATCTCTCCCGAGGCGCCTCGGAATCAGAGACCGTCTCCGAAGGAATGAGCACAGCGGAGAGCAACACTTGGGTTAGCTCAACATCACTGACGGTCGGACAGACGCTAACTGGACGCCTCCCCCCTGGCCGGGTTGGTATTTTCTATCGGCAAACAAGCCGCTACGTGCGACGGGCTGAAGTCCGTGCTTATGACCTTTGTGGGCTTGCAAACCATGTGGGCGAATTGCAATTCAACGAATGGGTTTGGGCGGCTGAGTTAGCGATCGGAAATGAGTGTGAAAGCTCACCACCCGTATCTCGATTACCTGAAGCACAATGCTACATCCCGCCGTGCCAGTAAGAACAGGGAGTACTCAAATGCATTCATTTTTCCGCTATTTACTGATTTCCGTACTAAGTTGTGCACTTGCCTGTAGTGAAGCGCCAGAGCAAGATAACGGGCCAAGTTTACGATCAGTTTCCAGTCAAGCGCTTGTGGTTGGACAAACCCTGGACTTCTATTTTAGTGGCGTCCAATTCGATAAGAATCGAGATTACCGAGTATTCTTTGACGGCGTCTTCCAAAGCGACAATGGGTCTACTGAGACCGTGTTTGCATCGCAAAAGGTCATCGAGGATGGTTACCTAGTAAACGGTAGTGATAAATTCTCGGCCCTGCGCCTTTCCAGATTTGGTCCATTCAAAAACCCACTCAGCGACAATCGCCGACCCGGTCGATTCGATGGCACAGTCTCTGTTTTTGAGATTGATGAAGCGGGTCAGAGCACCGCAGTCGTTGAAAACCAAACCCTGGCTCTGACGGTAGAGCCTTCAATTGTCATTGAGACATTGCGTCCGATTGACGCTGAATGCGGGGCGCCTGCATTACGAGGTCTTCCCGGTCTTGCCTATGAATTAGAGGTCAGTGTCTTTGGAATCGCCCCGGTGAAATATACGTACGAAATTGGGCGGGCCAACGACAAGCCGCTCAAAGTGATTGAGCACGAGTACGAGGCACCTGTGGAACGCGACCGAGTAGGCGACATCGAGGCATTGATTTTCAATCAGATTGACCTCGCCGAGCAATTTTACGTCACAAGTATCCGCGTCATTGCTGAAGATGCGGAGGGTGCGCGCGTTACGACGATTCTCCCCTTCTCTATTCACCGTCCAATCGAGGTGATTCACAACAAAGAGAAACTCATGGCAGAACGATTCGAGCCCGTGCCGGTCAGCGGTTGCGAGCCTGGAACGCTCGGAGGTCGAGTGTCCTACAGCGAGTCAAAATCAGAATACCGCCAGCATCAGGTCAGTGTGACAGTTTCACGAAACTGGGCAAGTAGCCAGAGCATCAATTCGAGCGAATCGTGGGGTGACGGTATTTCTGAGGGAGATACGCTCTCACAACGGAGCGGTAACTCCTCAACGGAAGGTGCCTCTACCTCCGATGACTATGGAGTAACCTACGGCGCCGAAGAGAGAAACCAAATGTCTGTCTCTACGGAAGACGGCGTGAACTACGGTTGGACACGCCGCGAAGGCGAAAGCGACACCGAATATGAGGACCGTTTAAATCGTCTCTATGGCTCTGCCAGCGTTGAAGGCACGGTCTCGGCAACGGCGGAAGGCTCGGTTCCTGGCTTCGCCAAAGCATCGGGCACCGTATCTACAACCGCAGGCGTCGAAGCCGGCGGCGCTACAGCATCAACCACGGGAGTAGCCCGAACGCAAACAAGTGAACGTGGCTACGGTACGAACGATTCCTCCCGAGAAGGACGTCGTTTCGGTAGCACCACGACCGACCGTCGTTCAGAGCGGCTCAATGGCAGTTATGCTGTTTCGAATAACTCACAGACAAGCTTTGAAGATCAGAGTTCCCGCGACCGCTCAAGAACGTGGAATTTCTCAGGGAGCCTCTCCGAAGGTACGGTTGCCTCCGAGGGTCGCTCTGAAGCTGAAGAGCAGACTTGGTCTCGCTCAGATCGAACGGACACCACGCAATCATTCTCAGCTGAACTCCCTCTCTCAAAGTTTGGGCAATTTTTCCGACAGACAACGCGGTGGGTGCGCTTCTCAGAGATTCGCCAATATGACCAATGTGGCGTCGCTACACAGGTTGGTGAGTTGAGATTTAATGATTACACGTGGGCACCTGATTTCGCACTCGCGAATAGTTGTGAAGAAATTCGCACGAATCATTCGCCATACACGTGCCTGATTGCCCCCTGCAACTGAGATTCCCCCCGCCCAGAGTGGGCTTAATTGGTGAATCCAACTTGACTCACGCTAAAAAACAATACATAGATCGGCTGCAACCAAACGATTCGTGTGAGTAGACGCAATGGCTCAGCAGATTCTGATCATCTCCGACGCAACAGGAGATACCGCCCAACAGCTACTAAGCGCAGCCCTAAGGCAGTTCGATGATCCAGATGTATTAGTCGAGATTCACACGCGCGTACGCTCTGAAGAGGCAATAGAAGAGATTCTAGAGAAGGCTGCCGACACGGACTGTTTAGTCCTGCACAGCATCGTTAAAGTAAAACAGCGAAGCTTTTTGAAATCACTCTGCGATGAACTCCAATTAATTGAGATCGATACGATTGGTCCATTGGTGAATCAGCTCTCTGTACTACTGCACTCAGAGGCTGTTGCTCAGCCCGGACGCCAGCACCAAGTTGATGCCAATTATTTTCGTCGAATTGAAGCGGTGGAATTTGCAGTCAAGAATGACGATGGCCAGCATCCGCGCAATCTTGCAAAGGCGGACGTGGTACTCGTTGGCATCTCTCGCACCAGCAAGACGCCGCTCTCGACATATTTAGCACAGCGCGGACTCAAGGTTGCAAATGTACCACTTGTGATGGGTATCGAGCCCCCTGCCGAGTTATTTAGAGTGGACCAAAGTAAAATCTTCGGATTGTCCATTCGAGCAGAAGCACTCTTTCGAATTAGGCAGGCACGTCTACAAGTTCTAGGTATGCCAGCTGACACAACCTATGGCATGAGAGAACACATCAGTAATGAGTTGAACTACGCAACTCAATTCTTCGAAGCCAACCCACATTGGCCCGTAATCGACGTTACAGACCGAGCCATCGAGGAGACTGCCGCCGAACTGCTTAGTCTCATTCGAGAACAAGCTAGAGGGAACTGAGAGCACTCAAATACAACTTTATCCCAAAGAAGTCTTCTACGACATTGCCAGGTGACCCCATATCATTCATACTCTGACCATTGTACGCCTTTGAAAGCAGTTCGAAATGTCCGAGAATCGGTACAGCATTATTGAACAAATAGACGTCGGCGGAATGGCTGAGGTCTGGCGTGGTCGTGCCGAGAGTCTGCAAGGATTCG
>JBMYRY010000324.1:0-4041 GCA_049602795.1 Bradymonadia bacterium | reverse complement strand
AATAGCCTATTCAGCGAACACTCAAGAAACCTAGTTGGGATGATTCATCTCGATGCTCTACCAGGTGCCCCGGACTACTGTGGTGATATCGACACCATCCTCCGCAAAGCGCTTACGGATGCAAAAACACTTGTGGACGCCGGCTTCGACGGTTTGATGGTTGAAAATTACAATGATGTTCCTTTCTATAAGGATAAGTTACCTCCTGAGTCCATTGCCGCGTTGACTCGATGTGCACTTGAAATCAAACGTGCCTACCCTCAAGTGCCCCTCGGGGTTAACGCGTTGCGCAACGATGCACTCTCAGCGCTTTCAATCGCGCACATCACTCAATGTGAATTCATCCGTGTCAACGTCCTGTGCGGTGCCGTCGTAACCGACCAGGGGCTCATAGAAGGCTGCGCTGCACAACTGCTCCGATTAAAGCGTTCGCTCAGTAGTAACGTGGCCATATGGGCTGACCTTGACGTTAAACATGCCCAGCCCCTCGCCGCTTACGATGATGAGCAATTCTTGTCCGACTTGGTTGTACGAGGCCGCGCTGATTGTGTGATCCTGTCCGGCACCGGCACCGGACAACCAACCTGTGCGAAGCGAGTAAATGAGCTTGTGAAAAGAGCGAGTGTACCCGTGGCTGTCGGATCCGGCATAAACGAAGATAATCTCTCTCAATACGAAGCACACGTTTTGATCGTCGGTACTGCTCTCAAAGAAAACTACGAGATCGTTGCCCACAGAGCAGAAGCACTTGTTCGCTTGCGAAACGCCCTGAGAGCAGACTGACATCCGTGACAAGCACCGTTAAACTCACTAACCTATGAATCATGAAGGTACTTGACGTACATCGAGAGCGACTCCCAATGACCCCCTCAGGTTACGCCTCAAAATCGAGATACTTCCTACCGTGGTCCATCTCGCTGTGTTTGCACCTCGGCATTTTGTTGTTGCTCCTGCCGCTCACGGAATCGAAGGCATCGAAGTCATCCACGGTTGTGCCCACGCCACCGCCACTTCGCTTGCTCAGCGCGAAAGATGCTCAACGCCTAGTCAAGAAGGACGCGAAAGAAGAGCTTACCAAGCCTGCGCCGAAACCAAGCCCAAGCAAACTCCAACGAACGGTGAGTCTTAGTCGAATCACAGAAGAAGTCGCGAATCGAGACGCCCAATTCAATGCAACCGTTAACAATAAGACTCGGAAAGAAACCTTAGCTCGCCAACGCGGACTGATGAATGCAGCCAAGCGCCCCCCGCCCAAACCTCAAAAACGCCCTCAACGTAAGCGACAGTCTCCTAAAACTGAGGTAAAGCTACGACAAACAAGCCGGGGTCAGCTCTCTGCGCACTATGCAAAACAACGCACTGCCAAACGAAACTCGGAGCAAGCATTAGAACGCCTGACCCCCATGGACCGCCTGCTTCATCAAACCTCAGCAGGTAAATCTACCGCGCTGGTCTCTCAAGGTACCCCGGAACACATCGATGGTTTGGCTCTTGGCGATGAAACGATTTTAAACACGCGAGCTTATAAACATGGCTGGTTCGTCAACCGGGTAGTCGGCGCGCTCTATCAGAATTGGCGAGCAGTTCAAGCCCACCGCGCCCACGATCCAACAGGACGGATCTACGGAATAAGAGATCGGGTCACGTACGTAACAGCGTTTCTTAACCCAGATGGTCATCTCGCCAAAATCAAGGTTGTTAAAAGTAGCGGTGCACCTCATCTCGATGATGAGGCGATTGCGGCATTCCGGCGGGCCCAGCCGTTCCCCAATCCACCTGCAGAGTTGGTGGAGGAAACTGGATTAATCGAGTTCTCCATCGGATTTCGACTCGTAAATGGCAAACCCAATTTTTTTCGACTTCGTTAACCTGCTTCCGCGGCAACGAAAGCATCGTAGGCCGATGCATCCATCAGACCATCCAACACACTCGAATCTTCAACGGTGAGACGCACCATCCATCCCTCGCCGTACGGTGAACTATTTACAAGCTCGGGTTGATCCTCAAGATTCTCGTTTACGGCAGCCACAGTCCCCGCACATGGACTGAACAGGTCACTCACGGTCTTGACGGACTCCACAACACCAAACTTGTCTTCCTCCGCGAGCTCATCCCCGACTTCCGGTAACTCAACGAACACAACATCACCGAGTGCATCTTGGGCATGTTCAGTAATACCAACAGTCAAACTGCCATCGGACTCAAGCCGCGCCCACTCATGCTCTTTGGTATACTTCAATTCACTTGGACTGCTCATTTTGACATTCTCACTTTCCCACTACTTTTTAACGAATGGAGGCTTTACGATACATGCCTCAACAGCTTTTCCTCTTACCATAATTTGGATCTTTGTCCCAGAGCGGTGCTCGCCAGACGTTACGTATGCCAAGCCAATCCCCTTCTTAAGGGTCGGTGACATCGTGCCACTAGTGACCGATCCAATCACCGTTCCATCTTCACTGGTCACTTCATAGCCTGGACGAGGTACACCGCGCCCAATGACCTCAAAGCAGACCAAGCGTCGGGGAATACCAATCTCCTTTTGCTTTTCGATTGGTTCCTTACCAATAAAATCGCCTTTCGACAATTTCACGGTCCATCCCAGTCCAGCTTCGAGCGGCGTCGTCTCGTCATTGATGTCTTGCCCATAAAGACAATATTTCATCTCCAATCTCAAGGTGTCTCGTGCACCGAGCCCAACAGGCACTAATCCATCATCTGCACCAGTCGTCAACAAGCGTGACCACACATGAGCCCCTTCCGTTGAAGGCAAATACAATTCGAAGCCATCTTCACCGGTATAACCGGTTCGACTAATGATTGTGGGTACGCCACACACGCTTTCTTCCACAAAACGGAAACGTCCAATCGTAGAAAGGTCCACATCAGTGCACCGTTGCAAGATGCGCTGTGCATGCGGTCCTTGCAATGCAAGCTGCGCAAATTCATCACCACGATCGATCACTTTGCTATGTTCGATGTTCGCATCGATCCACGCGAAATCTTTGTCTCGATTTGATGCATTACAGCAAATGAGAATCACGTCCTCACCGGTTCGATACAGCACCAAATCGTCTACGATTCCACCGCTGCTATTGCACATCGGGGAATACATGGCCTGTCCGATCTCAAGGGTGCTCACGTCATTTGTCACAATGTGGTTTACTTCGGCGATCGCCTTCGGACCAGAAACCTCAATTTCCCCCATATGACTGACATCGAACAATCCAGCCCGGGTCCGAACAGCTTCGTGCTCCTGCTGTATCCCCAATTCATACCGAACGGGCATCTCCCAACCACCAAACGGTACAAATCGCCCCCCAGCCACGGCATGCGACTCATAGAGTGGTGTTCTCTTCAATTCAGACATGTCCCCTCCTCATTTTTGCTGCAGTTACAACATTGGAAAGCAGATAAGCAATCGTCATCGGACCTACGCCCCCTGGGACTGGAGTCAGGAACCCAGCCACTTCATTCACCGATTCAAAATGCACATCTCCACACAATTTACCTGTGTCAAGTCGATTAATGCCCACGTCGATTACGATGGCGCCAGGTTTGATCCAGTCACCTTGGACAAGGTTCGGTCGACCCACCGCAGCAACAACAATGTCGGCATTCCGACAGACCTGCTCGAGCGATCGGGTACGAGAGTGACAAATTGTGACCGTCGCATTCTGTCTTAACAATAATTGCGCAACAGGCTTACCGACAATCGTGCTACGACCGATAACAACCGCATGCAAGCCAGACATGTCAACTCCCGTCGTCTCAATGAGACGTAAACAGCCCGTAGGTGTACACGGGACCAATCCATTCTGGTCGGAAAGCAGCCGCCCTAGATTGACTGGATGTAGTCCATCTACATCCTTATCGGGATCAATCGCGTTCAAGATATTCTGCGTTTGTTCAGCGTCAATATGCGCCGGTAGAGGCAATTGGACGAGAATACCGTCCACATTATCATCATGATTGTATTCAATCACCCGGGCGAGGATATCGCCTGCCGCAGATGTAGCCGGCATTCGAACTGTTTCAGCA
>JBMYRY010000323.1:0-4047 GCA_049602795.1 Bradymonadia bacterium | reverse complement strand
CGAACAACATCAAACATGTGTTCGTCATGGCGACCCGCAGAAATGTCGTTGACGATATTCGCTCCCGCGTTGACAGCGGCGAGTGCAACTGCGGCTTTGACAGTGTCCACCGAAATGGTCACCTCTGAGAATCTTCGGATGCCCTCAATGACGGGGATCACTCGATTCATTTCGATCTCCACGTCCACGGGCTCCGCGCCTGGTCTCGAAGATTCACCACCGACGTCAATAATCGTGGCGCCCTCTTCAATCATTTTGCGCGCATGGTCAATGGCGGTTGAGAGGGCGACAAAATCTCCACCATCCGAGAACGAGTCCGGTGTTGTGTTGAGGATGCCCATCACCCGAGTCGCAGCTTTTTTGGTGTGGGCGTTCGACCAATCTAGGACCTCGCCAGTCGTTTGCCAACGTTCAGCATCCAATGCATCAAACGCCTTCGGCGCCAGATTCAGGCACGCCGACGATGGGAGAGGTAGACGGCTTTTGCTTGGTCACGTAGACGGACTTGGGCTCCCTGATCTCCGTATCTGAATTCGGTTCCTCCACAATCGGGGGTAGTGGGTCACCTGCCATGAGAAGCGCAACGTCTGACGCCTCAAGCGTCTCTCGCTCAAGCAAAGCTTCAGCCATCGCAGTCAAGATCGGCAGATTGGACTTCAAAAGTGTCTGGGCTTTTTCATACCCCTCCATCACGATCCGACGAACCTCTTCGTCAATGGCGATCGCAGTACTTTCAGAATAATCTCGACTTTGGTTGATTTCACGCCCGAGGAAAATTTGCTCATCTTTTTTACCAAAGGCTAATGGTCCCATACGGGTACTCATGCCCCACTCACAAACCATACTGCGAGCGGTTGAGGTCGCCATCACGATATCTTGACCAGCACCGCTGGTTATCTCATCGAAAATGATCTCCTCTGCCACACGGCCCCCCATCAATATGGCAATGCGTCCCTCGGCGTAGTCCTGCGTCATTGACAAGCGGTCTTCTGCGGGCAGCTGCTGGGTTACCCCAAGTGCACGCCCCCGCGGAATAATCGTCACTTTGTGTATGGGGTCTGCCCCCGGTGTCAGACACGCAACGATCGCATGCCCAGCTTCGTGATAAGCCGTCGTTCTCTTCTCCGAGTCAGAGATGATCATTGACCGACGCTCGGTCCCCATTAACACTTTATCCTTCGCGGACTCAAAATCCGCCATGGTGACCACGTCACGCGCCCGACGCGCCGCAAGTAATGCCGCTTCATTGACTAGGTTCTCTAGGTCAGCACCACTAAACCCCGGCGTGCCCCGAGCAATCACTTCTGGGTCGACATCTCGTCCCATACGGACTTTCGCAATGTGGACCTTCAGGATTTCCTCGCGACCGCGAACATCCGGGCGATTGACCACCACTCGCCGGTCAAAGCGACCAGGTCGTAATAAAGCTGGGTCCAATACGTCCGGTCGGTTCGTAGCAGCGATCAAAATAACGCCCTCATTACTTTCGAAACCATCCATCTCCACGAGCAGCTGATTCAGTGTCTGTTCTCGTTCATCATGCCCGCCACCTAGACCAGCCCCGCGGTGTCGTCCTACGGCGTCAATTTCGTCGATAAAGATGATACACGGCGCGTTTTTCTTGCCTTGTTCAAACAAGTCGCGAACTCGGCTCGCCCCAACGCCCACAAACATTTCCACAAAGTCTGACCCCGAAATGGAAAAGAAAGGCACACCCGCTTCACCGGCAACACCGCGAGCCAGAAGCGTCTTTCCAGTGCCTGGAGGTCCCATGAGCAAAACCCCCTTCGGGATACGCCCGCCTAGGCGAGTGAAGCGTTTTGGATCTCTCAAGAAGTGAATAATTTCCTGTAATTCCTCTTTAGCTTCTTCAACACCGGCAACGTCGTCAAAGGTCACCCGCTTTGAGGTATCACTCAGTAATTTCGCCTTGCTCTTCCCAAAGGACATTGCTTTGCCACCACCGGACTGAAGCTGTCGCATAAAGAGGAAGAAAATGACAAATAGAGCGAGCATTGGTAGCCACGAAATGAGAATGGTCTGGAAAAAAGAATCTTTCTCCTCCGGGCGATACGTCAGCTTAAAATTCTTGTCGGCCGCAGCAGCATCAGCCAATTGGTTATGAAGAGATTCGGTAATTTTTCCATCGACTCTGAACGGCGTATTACCTTCCTTCAATCTACCCTCGATGGACGTGCCATCAATGACGAGTTGCGCAATCCCCTGTTCATTGACAAGTTGCTTAAACTGTCCGAAGTCAAACTTTTGGTGACGCTCGCCAGATGGCAGGGCCTGATAGATCACCAAAAAGCCTACGATGAGCAGTACCCAAAGCATTGTTGATTGAAAGTTTCTCTTCACGATCTTTGATCCTTTTTTAATGGCTCTTCGAAATTACACCATGAACGTGCATGACTTCTACCATGCGAGCGCCTCGTCTCCAAAATTCACACCGGAGCGCAAACAACACCCACGGAGATAGGAGGCCCCTAACTTGTAAAATGTTTCTCACTTTCTACGATGAAAAACCTAGACACCAATTCTGTCACGTCAAGGGACATTCGCAAAATCACTCGGAGCCCGCACCCAAAGTGTACAGTCCATAGCCTGATGTTCACTCACATCTCCGAAGGTTCCCAATTGCCCCACCCAAATGATTGTGCCACGGTAATCGATGATCGGAAGCTCTTGTCTCAATCGTTTGGGAATCTTGCAATCAATGAGAAGTTTACTCATCTTCTTGTGGCGTCCGTCTCGCACGACTCTGTCTCCAGGAGCGACAGATCGAATACGAATTGGGCCCGCTTTACTCGGTGTTGGGACTCGAATTGGCATTCCGCTCGACAAAGGCTTCTCAAAACTGAACCTCCAATCACGCCAATCGAATTCACCGTTGTGAGTCACAACCACTTGCTCATTGTGAGGCTCGAACAAACGACCAATGAAAAGGTGTCGATACTCCGCAACGCCCCAAAGTCCTCGGCCTAGACTCACGCGAGATGTACTCGGTCCGTCCACAGCCAATGCACGCAACGCTTGGATATGTACTCGCTTGGGTCCTCCCTTCTCGAACGCCGTGTCCAGACAACTCTTAAGTAAAAGTTCACCGTCGGTTCTGCCGATCTCAGCGAAGGATTTTCGGTTCAAACATACCCCGTGCCTCACCGGGACAACTAACCGCTGCCGATAATCAAGAACGCGTCGTTCATCATCAAGGTGACGCCGTTGCAATTCGTTCATCAGGCGTCCCAAATGCCCTCTCCAGCCAACCCCAAGTGTTCCATCCAATACTGGAATGAGGGTTGAGCGAATCGAATTTCGTAGGAATCGCTTATCGGTATTGGTTGGGTCCTGCACATATTCAACACCATGGTGCTGCGCATATGCCTCAATGTCTGCCTTCGAGCACCCAATCAAAGGACGGACAAAATTTCCTCGGACGCCCCGAATCCCACCTAGTCCTTGGACCCCACTGCCCTGAGAAAGTCGAATAAAGAATGTCTCGAGTTGATCCAAGGCATGATGACCAAGAGCAACACACTCGGCTTCCACCGACTTCCGACAAGCCTCTAGGCATGCGTAGCGAGCTAGTCGAGCGCCATCTTCTAATCCATTACCTGACTTAATAAGCTTCTGATCGGCTCTGTAGACACGATAGTCAAGCCCCAATATTTCTGCATGAGTTTGTACATGTCGTTGGTGTGCCTGACTCTCCGCATGGAGCCCGTGATCGACGTAACAAACAACCAGCGTCTTAATCGTCGCCCGACGCGAAAGGGCATGCATCAAGACCATAGAGTCCATGCCCCCGCTACAGCCAAGGACCATGGTTTCAATCGGGTCAGAAGCGAGGTGCATCAAGAATTGGTCTAGTTCTCGATCAAGGTTCAACAGCGCTTCCCTTATCCGTGAATAAAATATCGAAGGCTTCTGTGGGTAGAAGCAGACTGCGCCCATCAGGCGCATTCAATCCAACAATCGAAACCAGTTCCCCACGCCCCGTGTAGACCGGCGTACCAATAGGCAACTGCGCATTGGTTTGCCAGT
>JBMYRY010000322.1:0-4049 GCA_049602795.1 Bradymonadia bacterium | reverse complement strand
AGGTGGTCCCCAAACACTTCCACAGATACGCAATCGCATCGAGTCTTAACCAGGTGGCGCCTTGATGCAGATACAACAAAAGGACATCAATGAACATTAAGAGGACGTCTGGATTACTGAAATCCCAATCCACTTGATCCCGCGAAAAGGTACACCACACGTGCCGACTACCTGCAGCCGTATCAAATTTTTGCAATAGCGGATGCGCTCGCGGGCGCGTCACCTCCGACACATCCGCATCTGGCGACGCCGACACAAAGAAGTCTTTACCGGGCGGCGCGTTATTCAAGAACTGGACAAAGTGCTCATGAGCACTGGACGCATGATTAAGCGGAAAATCAAACATCAACTCTGTTGCTTGACTAAGCCGTTCAATATCGCGCCAATTGCCTAACTCGGCATCCACGTTTCGATAATCGGAAACCGCAAAGCCATCGTCCGAGGTATAAGGATAAAACGGGAGCACGTGAACAGCTGAAATCAATTCGGCTAAACGCTGCGTAAAGAACCGATACAGGGTGTATAGCGGCATCTCACCTGGCGCACTAAAGGCATCCCCGTAGGTGATAAGCATCACATCCGATGCGTCCAAGTCTTTCACAGCCTGGTCTGACTTTTGCCTATGCATACGGAGTCGATGGCAAACGTCATGCGCGACTCGCTCAGCGGTCTGTGAGTCGTACACCTCTACGAGTAGCGCCCGTAATCGACACTCAAGATCTAAACCAACGCCCATAACACCCCTCGACGAACAACGATTTTCCGCTCATGGGAGAATGCAGCAACACGCTATAGCCAATGCGCGAGCGACGCACAAAACGCGATCATTAGACCAGAATACGCGATCATCACCGCGAACCGTCTTGGCCAATTAACGCTGTACGAGAACTCCTTAGAAACGCCCCGGTACCAGACCAAACCAGACAAATCCTTATCTGTGCCGCCCGTCAGGATTGAAACCACCAATCCCACGCCGAATGCAATCACAAAACCAAAGACATTCCACCACAACCAGGAGATATGCGGGGCAAAAAGCCAAAGACATGCATTACTCGCCAATCCAATCAACAGCCCCGAAATGGCGCCTTTCTCGTTACCAACCCGCGTTAAGATGCCCAGCAGGAACATGGCGAGAATGGGTCCATTTGCTAGGGAACCCACTTTGTTGACGGCCTCAATCACAGAGTTACTTATGCCCCCAACGAAGAATGAAAAGATAACAATAAGCACGCCCCAAAAAACCGTAAACAACCGAGATAGCTTTAACTGTTTATCCGCGGGAATTTCACCCTCGCAAAAGAAACGTTCGTAGATATCTTTAATGGAGGTTGCGGAAAGCGAATTGATGGTGGAGTCAAGCGACGACATGGCGGCAGAGAAGAGGGCCACGATCACCAGACCAATCACGCCGTGAGGGAGTTCCTTGAGCACGAACTTTGGCACCGCAAGATTGTAGTTGACGGTATCCCCGTCGCGCAGCAACGCTAAAAAGTCAGGGTTCTTAACGATATAAGCACCAATACAAACCCCCAAGATGCAATACGTGAGCACCAATGGAAATCGAAGCATGCCATTGAGCATTAGCGAGCGATTCGTGTCATCGAGATCCTTGGACGATAACTCTCGTTGAACCTGCGTCTGATCGGTGCCGTAATACGAAACGTAAAGAAAGAATCCACCGAGCAACATGGGCCAAAAGCCATATTGCGATGCCTCGCTAAAGCCTGTGCCACTAAAATCCACTGCCTGTAGTCCCACAAAGCCTGGGTTATCAACAATGGACTGCAATTGCGGAAAGGTCCGGATGACTTCTTCAAAACTACCAACAGCATGAACGCTGTAAATCAGACACAGCACGATGCCAAAATATAAAATCACCATCTGAATCACATCAGAGATCACGACGGCAGCCATCCCACCAAGCATATCGTAGACCACAGTCACTACGCCCAATATGATCACAGACAGCCAAAACGGAATCCCCACAATGCTTTGCAGCACAATAGAAATCCCGTACACCGTCACCCCAGTCGCGAAGGCGCGCAGAAACTGAAAGGTAATAGATAAAATCGTCCTCGCAGTGCCACCAAAACGCTTTTCTTGGTAGGCGTAGACAGAAACTAAATTTAGCTTTCGGTAGAATGGCAAAAGGAGAATCATGATCGCTACCATAGCGACAGGCAAGGCGAACTCATACTGAAGCCAGACTAACCCCGTCGTGATAACGAAGGCAGGTGCCCCCAACAAACTGTTGGTTGAACATTGGGTCGCCATGGTGGAAATCCCAATCGACCACCACTTCAAATCATTCCCGCCCAAGTAGTAATCTCGGGCATCTGTTTGTTTTCTCCCAAGGTAAAATGACAAGCCGATCATGCTCGTCAAGTACACAACAACCACCCCCCAGTCTAAACTGTCCAACGACTTACCCCCAAACAACCACTTCCCAACGCCAATAGGTTATCTCTTTTTAACGCCAAGACATACGGAAATTATACGAAGCATCACGATGGATGACTAATTGGCAGTGTGCAGGTAAGTCACTGAACATATGCATTGTGTGACGCTCGAATAGTTCAACGTACTCAAACACCTCGGCTTTAGTCATCAAGCCTGGCAATACCTCCGTGTCTGAGAGATTGCCCAACCGTTCACGAAGCATTTTCTCCTGTCGCCACCGGCTTTGTCTGACGGTCTCCATTGAAGGCACCTTGATCATGATGAGTGCATCAAGGGCGTTATTCAGCGACTGGTACTGGTCATTAAGACATGCAAGGCTCCAGCGAGACCAAATACCTTCCGGGTCATCGCGGGCTTCGCGTTCGTTAAAGGGTCCATCATACGTCAACAACGGCGTCTCACCAACGCACCATCCCTCAAAAAGCACCACGTCAATGGGACCCACGACCGCATCAAACTCCGTCTCAGGACGACGGTCGTCGCGAGCTTTATCGAAACGCGGCAGTTCTAAAGCGTCTCCATGCCTTAATGCACGCAGGTGATTTAGGAGACGTAAACCAAGGTCAACATCATGAGTCCCAGGAACCCCGCGGATAGCACAAAGCGGATGTATATCCTGAGCAAGACTCTGACGTTCCCGCCGCGTAAGATATAAGTCGTCTATAGATAAGACTGCGACCGATAACCCCTCATGGGCCAATAGCGTTTTTAACATGTGGCAAAGTGTTGACTTGCCAGATCCCTGCGCGCCGTTAATCCCAAGAACAAAGGCAGGATTTGTTAGACACTGTGCCTTGACCCAAGTTACCAGGGGCCGATAAACGGTATCGAGTTGACTCTCGGACGGGGGGGTTATGCCAAGATGTCCACAGAGTTCGGCTAGAACGTCACGTTGACTCATCATGCGTACCTTCTTATTGACCAATCTAATTCGGGCTCGAAATCATGGTCACATGAATGAGGCATCGCATCAACCTCCCTTAAATCGCCTCCATAACCCCTTAACTGCGAAACCCACGCTCTTCCATCTGACACGTTTCATTGGATCTAGATGTCCTGAATGATGCTCACAACACCTAAAAACAGTGCCTGATGTTAGGACGCATCAGTTGACATTTAGCAAGCCCTCAACCCAGACCAGGCGCATCGCAGAAAGATAGCGCATTACCGTCTCTTGTAGACCCATTCATGTTCCGAATACATGCGCAACGCTCATGGCGTTCAGTCTGCTCATATGACCGCTCAGACTCCAAGACACACCGTAACGCCACGATTAGAATGCACTCAGTTTTTGACACACCGAACGCTTCCGAAATCCATCATCATGAGAAGCAGACAGGCATTCTCAAAGCAGGGATAAGCATACGAGCCGAATTGTCCACGCCGGCGAGTCCCGCACGGATTAATCGAGAGTGGCCCCCGCCTCGTTAATCACCGAGGCATACAAAGCATCCCAACACGCTAGGTCAAAGATCCCACAAACCGTGGTCGGGTAACCCGCACGAGCTTCGGCAAAGAATGTCGAATCCACAGTGGTTGCCTTCTTAAAAGCCACCCATCCCCAGGTCAAGCGCCAGTGATTATTCTCA
>JBMYRY010000321.1:0-4059 GCA_049602795.1 Bradymonadia bacterium | reverse complement strand
GGACGTTCGTCACGACGCTACTTCTCGGTTCTGACAATCTTTACGAGTGTCTTTGTTGACACAGCAGGCGCGCTATATGCGGGAGCCGTCGTGTTGAAGGCCTTCTTTCCGTCGCTAGATCTCTGGAGTACATGCATCGGTTTGGCTGTTGTAGCAGGTCTCTATACCGCAGCAGGTGGACTGGCAGCAGTGGTGTATACCGACATGATACAAGCGGTGGTTCTTCTCGCTGGTGCAGTAATGTTAACTTACATGGTATTCGCTCACCCCAATATTGATTTCTCCTGGGAGGCAATCACCGGTTCAATAAGCGGCGAAATGTTCCACGTTCTTCGACCAATTGACGACCCGCATCTACCGTGGTTAGGCACTCTGATTGGTGTTCCGATTCTAGGCTTTTACTTCTGGTGCAATAATCAATACATCATCCAACGCGTACTGGGTGCAAAGTCCATTGATGACGCGCGATGGGGTGCTCTTTTTGGGGGACTGCTGAAGTTGCCAGTGCTCTTTATCATGGTCCTACCGGGACTCGTAGCCACAATGATTTTCCCTGACGTACCTGCAGCGAACTCTGATCAGATATTCCCAATGATGGTTACCAATCTACTGCCAGTTGGCGTTGTAGGTCTTGTAATGGCTGGGTTAGTGGCTGCGATTATGTCGAGCATTGACTCGACGCTTAACTCCACCTCTGCCTTGGTCACCTTCGATTTTGTTAAGGTTGCTCGACCAGACATGTCTGAAAAAGCGATGGCAAACATCGGACGCTTGGTCATGGGTATTGTCATGATTGTCGCTGCACTCTTTGCACCGATGATCGCCCATCTAGGTGGTCTATTCGCTTACCTCCAAGAAGTTCTCGCTTTTATTGTACCGCCCATTACCGTGGTCTTCCTTGTCGGTGCCTTCTCAAAACGAGGCAACGCAGGCAGCGCGATCAAAACGATGGTCATAGGACACGTGTTCTCTATTTCGGTTTTTGCACTTCAAAAGATCGAAGTGCTCCCACCGATTCACTTCACCATTGTTGCAGGTCTCTTGTTTGCAGTTAGCCTAGGTGTCTTCATGCTGACCTCAAAAGGCGAAGCAACAAAGACGGACGAGGAATTATCCGATTTACTTGTAGGTAATAACCCGCCTCCACAGCCAGGTTTAAAGAATTACAAGGTACAAGCGGGTGCGCTACTTACACTCACATTCGTCATCGTCTCGCTTTTTTCCACTTGGACACAGATTGCATGGATGGTCTCGGGTATGGCTCTGATCGGCATCATCTACTATTCTCGAAAGTCTATGAAGTCATCAGCCATAGGTGAAGGCTTGGCCCTCGACGAGTGACGAATATCGCTTAGAAAGGAAGCATCTTAAGCACCAGATCTATCATATCTCTGCTCAGTGGTTTCATTGAGCAGAGGACCTGGTCACGTTTCAACCTGCTCGCTTTAGCCAGCACCAACTCCATGGCGGCAAATTAACGGCTCCGTGCGCCTCACGCCAATCCGACATCGTCCCATCAAAAATTAAGGACGTATCATCCGATGACGTAACTTGAACCGTTTCAGAGGATAGATTGAAGTAGCACTCAATGGAGGTTGAGTCGTCATATCTCTCGTATGCAAGCAACTGTGGAGTCCCCTCAAGTAATCGAAAGGCACCCCATTTCAAGCATGCCTCCGCACGTCGCATTCCGAGGACCCGTCTCGCCAAGTTTAACGTACTCTGATCTTCTTCTTCTTGAAGATTAACCGCACGCACTCTGTGCTCATCTGATACTGGAAGCCAGGGTGTTTCAGCTTTAGTGAAGCCACACAAGGCTTCAGTGCTTACCCAAGGCATGGGCGTTCGGCACCCATCTCTACCAGGAAAATCGGGCCAAAACTCAATGCCAAATGGATCTTGTAATTGTTCGAAGGGCACGTGCGCTTCAGGGAGTCCCAATTCTTCTCCCTGATAGATGCACGGCGTGCCTCTCAAGCTGACCAAAATACTTGTACTGAGTTTAGCAACCGTCTCGGGAGACACATTTTCGGGCGCGACACGGCTTGCGCTCCGAGCAACATCATGATTGGAAAAAGCCCAGCAGGGCCATGTTTCGGGCGCTTGTTCCATACTTCTAATAATGACGCTACGAAAGTGATCCGCACTGAAGTTGGGACTAAGCAAGTCAAAAGTATAACACAGGTTGAGTCGCTCCCCCTTCGTGTACTCATCGATTAATCGCCAACAACGACGTTGAGCCGCACCAATCTCACCCAAGGTAACTGAGCCCGGAAATTCTCTCATCAACGCCCCGAGCGCCGCGAGGAAATCAACGACTTCCGGACGGTTCTTGTCGTACACATGATCCTGGTAGCTATAAGGGTTGCTTTCTTCAGCAAGTGACGTCGAACGATCATCGGTTGGCGGATTACTCCGCAGATCCTGATCATGATAATAGAAATTTACCGTATCAAGCCGGAAACCCGTAACACCACGCTCGAGCCAATATCGTGCAATGCTCAAGACCTCCTCCCAAACTCGGGGATGGTGATAATTGAGGTCAGGTTGGCTGGCTAAAAAATTGTGCAAGTAATACTGTCGTCGAGTGGCATTCCATGACCATGCGCTCCCACCAAAAATCGACAACCAATTATTAGGCGGACTCCCATCCTCGTTAGGCTCCGCCCACACAAAACAGTCGCTAAACTCACTATCTTTGTCAGCAGCGGCCGCCTTAAACCAAGGGTGTTGATCCGATGTATGACTAAGTACCAAATCGACCATGACCTTGAGCCCGAGTTCTTTGGCCTCAGCAATCAAGTGGTCAAAGTCATCATCCGTGCCAAACATGGGATCCACGTGTCGGTGATCTTCAACGTCATAGCCAAAATCCTTCATCGGAGACTTGAAAAACGGTGAAATCCAAATCGCATCTACACCAAGAGATGCAATATAAGGTAGTTGTTTGCGGATCCCATTTAGATCACCCCACCCTCGCTTACCCGAATCACAGAAGGATCGTGGATAGATTTGATAGATTGAACCACCACGCCACCAATCATTCATTGCATCACTCATGAATCAAGCCCCTCATCAACATCTCTCAAGCTCGAACGTACTTTGCGGGTTAGTCAAACGCATCGAAGAGATGAGAACTCACCCCCCTTCTGTCGAACACGTGTTCATCGCAACAACCGCATCTATAAGCTTATGACCTTGAAATAGAGTGAGAGCAAGGATTTAACAACGAGGCCCGAAGAAATCTCGAGTGAATGTCCTATTATGCGAAGAACAAATTAGCGAGAGGAGCCCCGCCAATCTGTTCTTAAACATGCGATCAATGGAGAACATTATCTGTTGCTACATAGACAGCAAGAAAGGTCGAAGAAATTACTATTCTGGCGACACGAGGTAGAGCATGCCCCCTTGGGTGCGCTCGAGTCCATTATGAAAGGCTTGCCGGCCCTCATGGTGGGTCGTAATTGGACCATCGAATGGCTCATCTCTCAGTCTAAGGACGCTGACTCTGCTAGAATTCCACCGCGTCCAGTGGGTTAAAAGACCACTGTCGTATGTAAGACGGGGCGTAACCCGACCACTGATCAAGCATAATGACTCAACGGAGGTTTTGAGCCCTTTTCGACGAGCAAATAAAACTGTGTTGCCGTCTACGACACCACCCACAAACCCTTGTGGAATTTCTCCAAGGTCAAATTGCCTCACGTCTCCATTCCCGGCAATGACGGCAAGCTGAAGAAAACTTCGGTCATCGCGGTCGATCCGGGCAATCAAGATCAATTGGTCCGAGGCAAAGTGCCCTTCTGCCCACACAACCTCTCCTTCGAATAGTTCCGATAGATCCATACGCTGCATAGGAGATTCTTGTAGGTCGAGGACGAAGCTTTTCATTTCTGCACGATGATGACTTAGCACAGGTTCCACAATCGGACCCACAGCACTTACAAACAATAATCGTCGAAAATGGTCTGCCATCGTGCGTAGCCCATTCCGAACACTGAGAACGGTTTCTGCTGCCGGACTACCGGGTACCAAAGTCGCGTAGTACAAATCCAGCGT
>JBMYRY010000320.1:0-4085 GCA_049602795.1 Bradymonadia bacterium | reverse complement strand
CTCTTGCCCAGTTACTTTCACTTCGATACCGACCAATGGGGTTTTTGTTCCTTTTTTCAAATAAGAGACCGGTGAGGCGACCTGTTTTTTCAGCACCTTGACTAGGTGCAACCGTTTCAACGACTTCTTCTGCGAGGGTGAACGTGTATCGGTATTGAATACGGACAACAGCGGGTTTGTTATCAAATTCCGCTGGCTCGAATACGAATTGTTTTACAGCCTCAAGCGCGGCGGCGTCGAGTTCGGGGGTAAGCGTTTGCACGACCTCTGGGTCGGATACAGAGCCATCGAGATTGATTGTGATGGCGAGGATTACGTCTCCCGCAATTTTATCCGTCTTCGCTTTTTCCGGATATTGCGCCTCCACGAAGGTCTTTACTTTCGGTGCCTTCGTTAGGGTTGGACCTTGGGTTTTTGCTGGGGGCTCGGTTGCGGGAGAGGTTTCCTCGCTATTGTCCGATGGCGCTTTGGCGTCGTCTGACTGCTGCTTGGAACCAGTCTTGTTTTCCCCAGGTTTAGCCGTGTTTGGAAATGAGTCTTCTTCAGCCATGGCTACGTTCGGGAGCAACCAAAACACGACGACCGCAAACAATACGCGTATGGGTATCGTGTGCCAAGTCATGCCAAAGTTCGATCGTTCGCCCATCAATTTCCTCGTTTCTTTCAGATCCAAGGTCAAACGGTTCCAGCGCATCTATGGTGATTGGTTGTGTCACTCACACCAATAGTAGCGATGTACCTTTAATTTCCCTCGCGTGTGCACTAGCCCGACAGTACCACGATGCATTTAAAGCTTGGGAGGGTTCAATTACCTTTCCTCGAATTGCACATTTTCTCGGTCACTCGTAGATATCGCTACAGTTAATCATATCTTCAGTATTGCTAGATGCACCTTTTTGTGAAGATTTGTAAACACGGAGACCGAGTTCGCTGCGTATTGACATACATTCAATTAATTGTACGAACTTTCCTGAGTCAAGCGTGCCTCATCGTTTAGCACTTGGACATGAGAGCCATACTCTTCGAACAGCGTTAGATGGGCAGTCGGTTTACAATGACGTCGAAGAGGGAAGACGTCCTGGAGAACGAAGCCGTTTTGATGACCAGAGGCGTTCGATGAGGGCGTATATGGATGGCTATGGTCCGAATCGCACTCGATAATAACGGCACCTTGGCAACCGGACTAGGACGGCGATGTTAACCCCATCATTTTTGATAGATTCTTGTAGTTGTTGCGGGCATTCATTTTTTTGTCTCTTCATATCGCGGTTTCGTGTATGTTTTTGCCAGTATTTTATGGGCATATTTCGTTTTTTGAAGACGACAAAAAGGGATTGTAGCGTGAAGAATTTTCAGTGGTTGTGTTTGGCTTGTTGTGCATTAGCACTTGCGTGTGGTGACGATTCCACACCTGCGAATCCAGGTGGCGGAAGCGGGCAGGGCGGTCAGGGTGGCAGTCCGGCCCCAATGGGGAGAGAAGTCTGTGACGGCGAGGATAACGACGGTGATGGCAATGTCGATGAAGGGCTCACAACTCGCGCATGCTCTAACGCCTGTGGCACGGGTCAGGAATTATGCAGCCAGGGGGCATGGCGAGACTGCAGTGCACCCGATGTTTTTGAGGAAGCCTGTGATGGCGTTGATAATGACTGCGACAATAAGGTAGACGAGGCGTTAGTACGACCGTGCTCGACTGCGTGTGGTTCAGGGCAGGAAGCCTGTACTGGTGGTGATTGGAATGGGTGTGATGCACCGCAGCCCCTTGCAGAGGCCTGTGACAATATGGACAACGATTGTGACGGACGAATCGATGAAGAAGTCTTTCGGACATGTGACCTCGAGTGCGGGATGGGCACTGAGACATGCACCGCCGGCACATTCGGCGAGTGCGAAGGTCAAGGCGCAGCAATTGAGGTCTGCGGCAACGATGCCGACGATGATTGCGATTCGGTTGTAGACGAAGGCTGTGCATGTGCGCAGGGTGACACCCAAAGTTGTTCCGGTGAAATCGGTGAATGTCAGGCTGGTGTCCGGGTATGCGATGAGAACGGTATGTTTGGTGACTGTGTCAACCCTGACACGAACGAGCCAGTATTAGAGCCAGGCGACCGCGCAGAATACGACGCGACTTGTGCCATCGATTGCTCTGCTGAGTGCTCAGGGATTGCGGATGAAACCGAAAAAGCTGCGTGTGAAGCTGAATGTGACACGCGCTGTGCAGAGCCCTGCAATGGCAAAGATGACGACTGCGACGGGCGAGTGGATGAAGTGATGATGGGCACCCCGTGCTCCACGGACGTTGGTGCATGTATGGTCGGACAATTGAGTTGTACCGATACCGGCGCGCAATGTCTCGGCGGGGTCTTGCCTCGCGATGAAGCCTGTGACCTGGCAGACAATGACTGCGACGGCGTGGTAGACGAGGATTCTGTAAGTGTTGATGAGACCTGCGATGGTCTTGACAATGACTGCGACAGCATGGTCGACGAAGGACTGATGGACCCATTTGAGTCCCCATCAGCCTGCGAACAAGCACGTGAGCTGGGTGAAATTAGCCAGGATGTGAATGAATTCCAGGAACGACGCTCTCAACTGCAGCCAGCCGGAGATATTGACTGGTTCTTTCTCGACATCACCGAGACCTTCCAGTTGATCAACCTGGTTAGTTTCCGGTTCACCGTTGAGATCGCTGATTTAGAGCCCAATGCGGGCTACTCATTATGTGTGAGGGCCATTTCCAAGGAATCGGGACTCTTTGATTTCTTCAATGCGGGTATCGAACAAGCCTGTGCCGAAGCTGAAGAGGTCTGCGTGACGCAGAGTGGAAACGAAGATTTCTTGCGATTTGAGCGGGAAGTGAGCGATGTCCGGGCGAATGACGACGGGCAGGTTGTATTGATTAAGGTGAGCGCAACGGATGCGAATGCCTGTAGCCCGTACACGTTGCGATACAGCTCTCAGGATATCTAGGGCTCAGTTCCGCAGCTTATCTCCTAGGGATACCCGCTTAGCCTTAAGCGGGTGCATCCGCCCACCTCAAGCGATTCCGGTCAGTACAGAAGTTACTGCAGACCGGTTCAGTCTTTCGCAATGCGCACCCAGGCATCACATGAGGCATACACCATCTCTATTGCTACCAATGTAGCTGGTGATTCTCATGTTGGTCGAGCATCGTTCGACGACTTGCTTAGCGCGACGTTGTTACCTATGAATTAGTGGTAGCAAGTTGAGGCATTAACCATGCAACAGTTCGAATCGACCGCTCGGAGTTGTCGTTTCCCTGACGCTTGAATAAGCGTTGATGCTCTCATTCTGAACACACTCGTAAGTGAGAAACACACACCTGTGTCATGACTTTAATCCAAGTTCTATTTGGAGCTGCCCCCTTTAAAAAAAGTAAGGGATGTAGAAAGTGATTTTGGCGGTATGTGGAAACGAACAGCCAATTGTGCACTCGCGACCGGCGAGCGTTTACTGTACGGAAGCCGAATTTGTATTCGCTGACCCGGGGGTTGGCGCGTCAAGCGTGCTGTAATTGTTCTCAGCGTCGAGTCCGTAGGACACATCGGCGTCTAAAGGAGGGAATTGAAGTTGATGGACGATCTCTCCGTTTGGACCGTAAAGAATAACTGTCTCACCACTGCTTGATAGCTTAAATGTCGCATGTAACGGACCTTGTTCAGGTTCGTCATCGGCCCAAATGACTAAGAAACCACCTGCCGGAATGATCGTGCTCTCGGTAAATTCAAAGGCCTTGGCGTAATCATTTTCATCAGCGATTCGCCACCCAAGTAGCTCGACCTCTAACTCTCCTTGGTTATGGAGTTCTACCCAGTCGTCAAAATCGCCATTCTCATCCTGATGGCTACTACCATTGCTCGCCATAAGTTCTGAGACGAGTACCGAAGTTGGAACGGTGGGCCTTGCGCTATCCATGGACATCGGCTCAGGCATTGCGTCTGAGCCAGCGTAGGGGGATGAGCTGTCATCGCATCCTAGAGCTATTAGAAGGACCGATAGGTTAAGTATACTCACAAAACTCTTCATCATAATCTTACCTTTCAGAGAAATTTGTCCATCGTGTT
>JBMYRY010000319.1:0-4090 GCA_049602795.1 Bradymonadia bacterium | reverse complement strand
CGATAATAACTGGGGTCATCACAAAGCCATTGGTGGTCACCCAACCTTTGTCAACTCCATGGGGGCGTTGACGATGACGCCTTCTATCTTCAGTCCCCGACCGGTTGCAAAGGCTGGCGTTGGTACGCCTGACGCAAAGGTCGCTGAGGTGGTCGAAGGCTGCTTTGCCGGTGAGGGACGGGTTAGTTTCTTTCACGGGGAGTCTTTTCACCCGAATCCAGAGCGACGAATCGTGCTCTACCAATGGGACTTTGACGACGATCAAAATGGGCTGTGGTGGAAAGAAGATGCGCTGAATCCAGACTTCTTTACGCCGAAGCTTGGGCAGACCGAACTGGTGACGGATCATGTCTATGAACGAGCGGGTACGTATACTGCCACTTTGAGGGTTGTCGAAAACGTCACAAACAATGCGGAAGAGCCGCTGGACGATACAACGACGGTCACGGTGATCGTGCGCCCAGCAGAGAACAAGCCGCCATCGGCTGTTCACGGTGGTCCCTACGCCGTGGAAGAAGATTCACCGCTTGTGCTCAACGGTAATGCATCAGACCTTAATGAAGACTGTGGTGACAATCTAACCGTGGTTTGGCAGGTGCTGAAGAATGGTGTTTGGCAAAATATTGCTGGCGGTCAGGGGACTAATCCGACAATTCCGTGGGCGACTATTGCAGCACTTAACCTAGAAGGCGGTGGCGTCGCCAACCCGATTCGAATCTCAGTAACCGACTCCAACGGCGCGCCTACAGTCTACGACGAGACAACATTAAAGATTTATAGCAAGGATCCAATTGCTGTCGCATCAGTAAGCCCGGGGAGCGCTCAGAACCCTGCCGCTTGCGGTGGTGAGGTGACGTTCGACTGCAACGCGAGTTCACATCCGAATCCCGAGCGTGTGATCGCCAGTTGTCAATGGGATGTAGACAATGTGAACGGATTTGAGGGAGACGGTAAGATTTTCCGTTACACCTACAACCAGTACGGGGCGCTGCCTGACAGAAGTTATCGGGCTCGTCTCAGGGTAACGGACGACCTTCAACGCACAGCCGAGACGGAGATTGATGTCTTTGTCAGTGCCGGTAACCAACCGCCGACAGCGCGAGTTTCAAGTAATGACTACACGGTGCTTGAAGGTGACGGCGTGACACTCGATGCCTCCGCGTCTGAAGACGCAAATGCCGACTGTGGAGATTCAATTGTATCCTACGTTTGGACTTTAGCCGATGGAACCGAGCTTGGACGAGGACAGCAGTTGGCATTGACTTGGCCTCAGTTACAAGCATTAGGTAACAAACTGGTTTGGCCTGCCGATGCCGACACTGGGCTGCCTACCAACATTATCACGATGACCGCGACTGACTCTTTCGGTGTATCTTCATCGATCAATACCAAGATGACCATTTATCAAGCTAAGCCAACAGCGGTTGTTGTCCAGACACCAAACCCTGCGATGATTAGACGAAATAACGGTTTGGGTGAAGTGGAGCTCAATGGCGGTGAAAGTACTTCACCGATTCCTGGTCGCCAAGTGACTGGCTTTGAATGGGTCTTTGACCGCGAAGCAATCCCTGATGAAAATACCGCGATTTCGGCGGAGGGGCGTGCGGTAAACTTTGTGAAGCCCTTTGACCCAGTCCCAACGCCCGAGACGATTCCTGATGTTTACGTATGGCTAAGAGTCGAAGACGATGGAGATGTGAGGCGCAAGAGTGATTGGACCCGATATCGGGTTACCTACAATGTACCGCCGACACTTCCGACCGCAGATGCGGACCCGACGGATCCACCCGAGGCAGGCTATGACATCATTGTTGGTGGTGAATTGACCGTTGATGGCTCGAAATCCTTCGATCCTGATGACGACGACTTCGTCCGATTCTATCGGTGGGACTTTTCGTACGTCGAGGGAGAAGGCCTACAGACCATTCCCGATTCGATTATTGATGATGAACAGGGCGTTGGCGGCGATGCAGCGAAACTGACCGTGTCTTGGGAAACCTTGAGGGATGAGTTTGGCATCAATGGTCCGGGCACGTATACCATCGCCCTGCAGGTACAGGATAATTTCGGGCAGACGAACATGGATACCGCCACGTTGACTGTCCACGAACGCGATCCTGTCGTTGAAATGATTATCAATCCCAATCCTGCCGCCTGTGGCGCCCAAGTTACGTTTGACGCCTCGAACAGTGAACACCCACACCCCGCAATCGATGTTGCTGGCATTGGATGGGACTTCAACGGTGACGGTGATTTCAGTGATGCTGAAGGTGCCGTGACGACCTATCGTTTCAATCAGTTTACCTTCGACGCACCGATTTCCGTAGGTGTGAAGGTTATTGATACCGAAGGCAATAGCACCACTGTCTCGAAGGACATGGTGATCAATCTCGGTAATAACGGACCGAGCGCGAATGCGGGTGGCTTCCGACCTGTGGATGACCCGTTTACCGTAGAGGGCCCGTATGCAATCGTTGCGGGTGAGTCCATCACCTTGAACGGTGATCTGAGTTTTGACCCTGACGAATTGTGCGGCGATGATCTTCAAGCGGTCTCTTGGGACATCGGTGCTGACGGTAGTTTTGAATACGGTAAACTAGCGAATCGCGGAGCGCTCGATGACCTTGAGGTCACCGTATCCTGGGCAGAGCTTCAGGCTGCCGGCATTAATGCCCCTGGCACCTATACAATTCTTCTTCGGGCGGAAGACCGTTTCGGTGTGACGGCCGATGCCACAGCCAATCTCGTTGTAGCGCCCGGTCCAGAAGCGGTGGCGTCTGCGACACCATCGCGCCAAAGCTGTGGTGAACTTGTGCAGTTTTCCGCGAGCCGAAGCCGCGGCGATGGTCCAGAAGGACAAGGATTTGCGCTCGTTAAGTATGAGTGGGACTTCGATGCGCCCTACTTCGAAAATGCTGCGGATGTTGATGCGACAGGCGAAGTCGTCAACCGCAACGTGTCCGCACTGCCCGTTGACGGTGTAATTTTTGTTGATGCTGCTTTAAGGGTTACAGATGGCAGCGGACGAACTGACGACACTCAGGTTCGGGTAGACATAGAGTCTCAGAACTTGGCGCCCGTCGCAGATGCGGGTGGACCCTACTCTACGGGCTGTTTGGGCGCATGCGGGCAACGACAATTTTCCCTAGTTCAGCTAGACGGTCGAAGTTCCGTTGATCCCAATGCACCATGTGATGAGATTGCTGTCTACAAGTGGGATACCGATGGCGATGGCAAGTTTGGTAACGATGACAATCCACCTGACTTGGTCGGCGCTCAGCCGCCTCCGTTCAGCCGAAACGGAAACGGAGGATGGAACCCAGGTACAACGCAAACGGTAGAATTAATCGTCTGTGATATCGCTGGTCTTTGTTCAAACCCCAAGGCTGCGAGTATTTTGATTCGCGAGGAGTCTCCGCCATCGGGTGAATTGATTTCGCCGCGCGCGGGCGAATGTGTTGGCCAGGGACAGATCGACGTAGAGTTCTCGGTCTCCGACCCAGAAGGGGAGCCTGTGACCGTATCTGTTGAAGTCAACGGGGCAGTCGTGGGCACGAAGCTGGTGGATACCCCAGACAATGGGACGCCGATTACGGAAGTGATTGCATTCAATGCGGGAGATGTGGACGAGGGACGACATGATATTATTGTGAAGTTTGACGACGGATTCGGCGGCGAATCCTCCGTTGACTCGGGCGGACAGCTTGTCTTTGACCGCACGGGACCAGCAATCACCATTGGTGCGACCCCACTCGCCGATGTCTGTTACCAGCAGAACAATGTTCCTGATGCTGAGATTGAGGTTGATGACCGGTTTGATAACTCGCCTCAATACAGCAGCGATGTCATCGAGAATGGTTGTGGCAGAACGTTGCAAGTGACTGCTGTTGATAGCTGCGGGAATGAATCTGTTGCAAGCCGAACATATCGAGTTGCTACGCCCGTTGATTTGGAAATTGATGGTGCATTCGAAGGAGAGTTGGTTCCTGATGCTCGAATCGAGTGGGAAGTTGTCGGTCTAAATGCATGTGCTTCGGATGTTTCAGCGGAATACGCAGTTGATGGCGTCGGTCGTGGCGTCTATCCAGAA
>JBMYRY010000318.1:0-4106 GCA_049602795.1 Bradymonadia bacterium | reverse complement strand
GGGCAGGGGAAAGCGCCCACCGGGCGCATAGCAGGCGGCTCGGTCCACCGGGGCAACGTCATGTCCGGCAGCGCCACCTTCGATAGCGACCTCCATTGGTGTGATGCAGGCTCGCTGCGCGATTGCAAAGCGACGAATTCTCTTTGCCGTCCGCCGAAGTAGGACTTGGGTTGCCTGGGGTAATCGTCCGAACGCACGCTCTAGGTCACCCTTGTCAATGATGAATTCCTTAGGTGAACGCTGTTCGAATGTTTCAATACACGCCTTTAACGCGGCGTCACCGCCATGTCGGACTCGGTCAACAATTTTCCGTGCCTCCGTTAGGGTTGTATCATCCACCGCTGTTTGCTGAGCGCGATTGATCTGATCGGGCGACACCGTAGGTAGTTTAGTTGTCATCACTCACCTCGTTGCTCATTTTCGTATTGCCGGGACGTCTCGTTACTTTGAGGTTTCGCCGTCGGAGTATCGCTTCTATATCCTGGAAACGACCATTGTGCTGGGCGAGCTTCACACATGCGAAGTACAGCAAATCAGCCATTTCCCAGATTGCCTCTTGGCTCGATCGGACCTCGGTCAGTTCTTTGGCCTCTTCGAGGAGTTTGTTGTTTAGGAAGTCCTCGTCATCGAAAAGTCGACGGGTGTAGGAGCCTGGAGGCGCGGAGGTCTTTCGCGCTTCAATGAGGTCGAAGCGTTCATAAATGCCGTCAAAGTTGCCCCAGCAACTCTTGGTCTCCAGATGACAGAACCCGTTCCCGGACTGCGTCACCTTGAAGCGTAGACTGTCCCGGTCGCAATCGGGGGTAATGGAGAGGAGAGTCTGGGTATTACCGCTTGAGGCGCCCTTGCGCCATAAGCCCCGTTTTCTAGACCAGTAGACACCTTGACCCTCTTCTAGGGCGGCAGTGATGGATGCCAGGTTTGAATAACAAAGACCCAGTGCTCGGTCGAATTGGTCCACAACCACCGTTGGCCATAGACCGTCTGGTCGGTCACTCTTGAAAGGGGCAGCGAAGGCATCAGCGAGGCTCAGCTTGCCCGTATAGAGCGCCATCCCAACCTGGGCATCCGCGCCTAATGCGTCGAGTTGTGCAATTTCCTCGGCGGTGGTAATCCCGCCTGCAATGGTGACTCGAGCATCGCCAGCCATTGCCACAAGTTCTGCAACCTGCTCCATGCGTGTGCCGCCCATGCGTCCTTCGCATTCCACAAAGGTCACCAAAAAGCCCGATACGTAATCACGGAGTTTTTTCATTTGAGTCAAAATGTCTTGCCCCGTACCGGTGGTCCATCCCTTAACAACCACCTCGCCATCGCGAGCATCGAGTGCGGCGATGAGGCGATCCTTGGGCAATTGACTCAGAAAGTCTGGCGTAGCCTTCGTGCCAATGATGATTTTTTCAGCGCCCGCATCAAGCCACTTTCGCGCAGTGTCGAGGTCGCGAATACCCCCGCCAACGCGGCACTGATAGGTGTTGCAGAGTTCCGCAATGAGGTCTGCGTTATTGCCTTGAGACAGCGCCGCATCGAGGTCGATGACTGCGATGGAACCGACGCGGGCAAATCGTTCGGCAATCGGTCTTGGACAACCGGCCTCAATTGCGGGGGTCTCTCCCCCAATCAACTGAACCGCTTGGTTATTGATAATGTCAATTGAAGGAATAATCATAAGCGCACTCTGACCCCTGCCTGTCGTAAGGTGGTTTTGACATCCTGGATGGTGGTGTCTCCATCGTGAAAAATCGATGCAGCAAGGACCGCGCTGGCACCTGCGTGGAGTGCATCCAACATGTGGACGGCTGAATTGGCACCGCCGGACGCGATGACGGGGATGCTCAATGCGTTCGCGGCGGCCGACAAAAGCTCAAGGTCATATCCCTCGCGGGTGCCGTCTCGGTCAAAGCTGGTGAGGAGTATTTCACCTGCACCCAAGGCTTCAGCGCGTGCCATCCATTGCACGGCGTCTAACGCCTCAGCGAATGTCCCCGACCGCGTTAGGACCTCCCATTGGTTTGGTCCCCGCCCAATCGCATCCACGGCAACAACGGTACATTGTCGCCCATAGGCCTCGTTGAGTTGAGTAATCAATGCTGGTCTCGTGACCGCGGCACTATTGACCGAAATCTTGTCTGCACCGGCACTGAGTAAGCGTCGGGCATCATCAATGGATCTGATCCCACCACCGACCGTGAGCGGAATATTGAGGACCGTTCGTATCCCTTCTATGACGCTAATGGTCGTTGCGCGTTCTTCCAGCGTCGCCGAAATGTCGAGCATGACGAGTTCGTCTGCGCCCTGGTCCGCGTATCGTTTAGCTGACTCGATTGGACAGCCAGTGTCGCGAAGATTTTGAAATTTTACGCCCTTGACGACACGTCCGTTTCGTACGTCGAGGCAGGGGATAATGCGTGATGTCAGCATGTTTCTTCGCTCCCACCTTTAAGCCAGGCATTTAGAATCTCCGAGCCATAGCTGCCACTGAGTTCGGGGTGAAATTGGCAGGCAACAACTTGGTCGCGCTGTAGACAACCCACGAAGGTGCCACCGTGGTCGCTCCATCCGTGCTGCCAGTCTACGGGCGGTGTCGATAGACGATAAGAGTTGGCGTAGTAAACAAAGCCGCCATCACCCAAAACCGAGGTGTTTTCGTTCGCGATCCAATTCCAGCCAAATTGCGGACTGGTGACCGAGGTCGGGAACGCCTGAACGGCACCCTTGATGCAGCCTAGACCGTTAAAGCCAGGTGATTCATCGCTGTGATCGCAGAGCAATTGCAAGCCTAAGCAGATTGCGAGGGTGGGAGAATTCATGCGCACGCGGCGTTTTATGGCGTCCACCATCCCTAAGTCCCCCAGCGTCCGCATACCTGCCCCAAAACTACCGACCCCAGGTAAGACCACGTATCGCTCGTTTTCGATGGCGTTCACGGAACGCGTGGTTTGAACGGGCACCTCGAGTCTACGAAAAGCTGCTGAGACGGAAGCGACGTTAGCTAGACCGGTTTCGATGATCGTGACCGAATTCATAAGCTGCCTTTCGTGCTTGGGATGTCACTGCTGCCAGTTCTTTCCACGGCCTCTTTTAGAGCGAGTGCCAATGCCTTAAAGGCTGCTTCGGAGCGATGGTGGTCATTTTCACCACGGAGGCAGTCCACGTGAATGCTCGCACGCAGCGCCATGGCGAGTGATTGAAATACGTGGGTAATGTTTTCGGTGGCCATTTGCCCAATGCGTTCCCGCTTAAGACCCAGGTTCACCACTGCAAAGGGGCGACCTGAAAGATCCACCACGACACGTGCCAACGCTTCATCCATGGGGACATAGGCAGACCCAAATCGACGGATGCCAATACGGTCGCCCAATGCCTGATCCATCGCCTCGCCCAATGCGAGTGCACAATCTTCACTGGTGTGGTGACCGTCCACATCAAGGTCACCTTGGCAGTTTAACTGTAGACTGATGTTTGAGTGCTTGCTCAACGCTTCGAGCATGTGATCTAAAAAGCCAATGCCGGTGTCGATGCTGGTGGATTGAGGCTCATCGAGCCAGACGGTCGTTTTGATATCGGTTTCCCGAGTTTTTCGACTCACTGTTGCCATTCGGTTGGTTGCATTCATTTCAGATAGTCCTCTACATCCATCCAGGAGTTAAACACCCGTGCGCAGCCTGCGCTGAGTAAGTTTTGAGTTGTTAATTCAGGGTTGGCGGCACCCGGCGCAATGACCCCGAGTGGGACAACACCTGCTTGACGAGCCGCTTGGGCATCGTCCTTGGTATCTCCGAACATCCAGGCACGCTCGACGCCCAAACGCTTGAGCGCAGTTTTCACTGGCATTGGGCTTGGTTTGGCTGGACCATCCTCCATGGTGATGATGGCTGAAAATAGATTGAGTGCGCCGAACCGCTCGAGAAAGAGCATTGCATCTCGCTTCGGTCGTCCGGTCACCGCCGCGATGGGCAGTCGGTCGCACAGTCGCTTCAAACGGTTCAGGTCACCGATGAAGGTTTCATTTTCGTAGAGACCGGGGGTTTCGTCGCTGCCCCAGTAGATGGCTTCGAACCGTGCGGTCACATCCTCCAAAACGCACTCGCAATCTCGCTCACGCA
>JBMYRY010000317.1:0-4118 GCA_049602795.1 Bradymonadia bacterium | reverse complement strand
AAAACTCGCCAACCGGTCTCGAATCGTTGTGTAGGCTTGGGAATACGGGGTTGCAACCGTATCAATCAATTGAGAAATCGCTCCTAGGCTTGGCAATTTCTCCGGCGAAACTTGGCGTAAGAACGAACCATGCAGCGTTGGATCATTGCTCACGGATAATTCGACCATTCTTAAAATTGATGACTTCAAGAATGAGTACGCATTTTGAATCGATGTAGGCTCACCGGTTGTGACGATGATCTGTTGATTGGACAACACAAAGGGATCGATGAACTCAAAATGAGCGCCTGCCCCCAAATCCACCAAAACCACATCTGCATCCAAGCACCTTAATTGAGTAAACAACCGACGCTTCAACGCGGCAGACATTCTCAATCCACCTCGCGATGCACCAGCGCCACTGATCAGTGCTACATTCTGGGTTGGCGTCGTTACAATCGAATCCTGTAATCTCGCGTTTTCATCTTGAAAGAATCGTCCAATTGTAACCTCAGGATACGGTACCCCCAAAAGTCCATGTAAATTGCAACCAGCTAGATCTAAATCGATTGCAACAACGCGTAAATTACGCTTTGCAAGCGCTTCACACATCAGAGCCACCAGCACACTCTTACCTACGCCACCTTTACCTCCAGCGATGGACCATATTGGTGTCTGGTTTGAGTTCACCTTGTTACTCCGCTTTCTTGTTATCGGGTGTCAGTGTCTTCAACGGTAACGTAGGCTTAAGCCTTAACAACTCAATCTGTTTTAGTCGTTGACGAATTGTCGACAGCGTACCATCACTATCCAAAGCTTTCATACGTTCGTAGACCTTACTCATGAATAACCATGTCATGTAATTTGTTTCCGATTTTAATTGGTATCGTACGAGCCACGTCAACAAATCAGGATGCTCGGTCGCTGCTAAAGCTCGAACGAGGCTCAAAAACAAATCCCGACGTTTGACGATGATCCGCATCGCCCCCCCCTCTTGTACTGGAAGAACAACCTCGGGGCATGTGAGAGGAATCTTAGGTTCACAGGTTCTCTTTTCCCCCTGTCCCACGCAGTCAACTAACGCTTCAAAGCGTTGCATAACCACCGGAGCTGACTCTGGCAAAGCCAGACCCTCCAATGCGTTAATCGCGGCACATTGGACACTCAAGTCGGTATCAATCAGCGCTAATTCGAAGAATTTCAACAAACGCGCGTCTTTCAATTGAGCGCTCGCCCAAACACTCGCTAAGCGTTCTCGTTCATCCTTCGCATTTTCATAAATTGAACGTAAAACTCCGACCAAAGGCACACGCAGTAGCCCGATGGCGTACGCTAGAGCTTCAGGCTCGTTTAGAGCGGACTGATTCGTGCTTAGACGCTTGATTGACTGTCGCGCACCTCGATGCGGTCTCAACTCACCCACCGCATCCGACTCACTCATGAGGCCTAAAGACATCAAAGCCGAAAAGGTAAGCACCCCGCCTTGACTAGCGAACGCCTCAATTTGTGGCACAACGTCTCCGAGAGAAAGTTGCCCCGCCACATGAATCGCTCGAGCAACGACCCCTTCATTAGAATCCTTTAGTGCTTGTCTTACCACATCAGCAATCATGTCTTCTCGACGGTCTGTGGATTTGAGCAACAACGCTTCAATGCCACTACGACGAAGGTTTGGATCTTCGTTACGCAGTTGGATAATCGCTAAGCCGGGATGACTGAATGTTTGGAGAAACTGTTCGCCGGTTGTGTTCGCGCAAAAGAGACTTACAACCAGACCCGCTACCCAGTAGAGGGTAAACTTACCTCCGCCACGAATGCGTTGAATCATGACCGCTTCATTGTCATCATCAAGCGTTTCAGGCAGTTCTACGCCATCAATCCTTGCATCGAATTCAGCCATTTCATCGCGCACTAAATCAGCTAAGAAGATCTCCCCTCCGGAGAGAAATCCCAGCCAAACACCTGATGCGAGACCAGCGAGTACGCCCGTCGCAAACCACACACCAAGCAGTACAAGAGCAAAGCCTGGCGAATCACATACCCCAAGAATATAATTTTGAAGTTGATGCCCGCCTAGCTGGAAGAGTAGCTGCATGCCAATGAACGTTGTCCAGACACGCTTTCCTGTACCGAAGAAGAATGACAACACAACTGGTGTTAGTTACTTCGAGCCGGCGATTGGGGGAAAAAGAACGCGTAGCTCACAGTCAATGCAAACTGGTTCATCACTTTCTTCTCACTCGAGACCCCTCCATCGCCCTGGTCGGCATAGACATCGGGCACCTCGTTGTTTGCTCGATAGACGATATAATCCCGAACTTGGACCGAAATGGCCATTGCTTGGTCAAGAAAAACTCGCAACCCGGCGCCAATGGTGCCCACGGGTGCTGCGCTATTGAGGTCGCCTCCACCCGACAAGCCCATAAGACCCGCCCCGGCAATGAGATGCATATCATAAGCAACCGAAATCTCTCCGGCAAATGCAGCCTTCCCGAAAACGGGCGTATAGACAATCTCAGAGGTTACGAGGTAACCAATATCGGCAAAAGCGCCTTCCTCGACGGTCTCTTTTCTCTTCGTTTCGAGTTGATCCGCGAGTGAGGTATTGTAGGCCAGTCCGAAAAAACCGCTCAGCCCGACACCAATTTCATCGCTAATGTTGTAAATGCCATCAAAGCCAATCAACACATTCCGTCGATAAGCATCGTTTAACGTCATAGAAAGCGCAGGGGCCACGGAAATCCTGCCCTTACGATAAAGCATCCTGTTTCTAACGGCGTCCTCATCTTTGAGCTTGTCCAAAACGCTGCGCTTAGGACCTTGAATATTGGCAGCCTGCGCAGTCAGAGTTCCGAGGCAGAGCCCACAAAGAAGAAGCCCAGTTGCTAGATTTAATCGTCTCATCTAAGCGTCCTGTAGCTAAAGGTGGTCGGAAAGAAAAAGGACACACCGGTTGTGAACATCAGATGATTAACAAGTTCGCCACCCGAGGAATAGTCCTCTAGGTACATAAAATCCTTCAAACCTACGTTGACGGTAAACCATTTGGTCATAAAGAAGCGCTGCCCAATCCCGGCGGTGAAAGTGGGGTGTATTGCCAATTCCGTCTGAAGAGCCCCTAAACCAAGACTTGCCATGGTATCCCAAGCAATAATCCAACGATTCATGAGCGCAAACTTTCCGTACAAAAAAGCATACTGGTAGTCGGCACTCGCTCGCCAAAGCACCTTTGAGACCTCAGGAAAGACCGCATAGTCTTCGATCACTTCCTCAAAAAGTTCAGTCTCTGTTGAAAGCGTCGCAGCACCGCCAATGGATACCGCAACAATCTCACTCAGATGGTATGCCACCCGCCCACCGAGTGACACACCGCCAACTAAGCTATCATTCACAAGTGTGCCGAGTTCAGGTGAAAGTTCATAACGCTTCTTGCGTAGAAATGGTCTGCGTTGGAGAACTCTAATCAATTGTTGGTCTTGAGCTTTTTGCTTCAACGCTTTGATGTTGCTCTGCTTGACCTCTTCTGCACCGAAGTCCATGCCTCCGAAGTCAGACTCCGCGGGCGGCTCGTTTGCGGGCGGACTATCGCCCTCAACTTCCTTAGCATCAAACGTAAAGTCCATCTCCTGTCCGAATGCAGGCAGCGCTATCGCAAACACAGCTATGATTAGGAAAACAGATTTCATAACCTTACCCAACTATCTCTCGTATAGTCTGTCTAACACGAGCCCCATTTAGTCTCAACCACCCAACGCAAGATTACGCGTCACTATCGCCGAGAAGTGCCTCCGCGAAGGCTTCAGCATCAAAACTTTGTAAATCGTCCACGCCTTCACCGACGCCAACATAACGTATGGGAAGCTTCATCTCATCACTGATACCAATCGCGACACCGCCCTTTGCCGTGCCATCTAATTTAGTCAAAATCAGCCCTGAAACAGATACGGTCGCCAAAAACTCTTTGGCCTGACTAATTGCATTTTGTCCATTCGTAGAATCAAGGACCAACCATACCTCGTGAGGGGCCCCATCAACGGCTTTGCCAAGTACACGATGCACCTTTTGCAATTCATCCATCAGGCCTTTCTTCGCCTGCAAACGGCCTGCTGTATCAGCCAAGACAATATCAATGTCTTCAT
>JBMYRY010000316.1:0-4128 GCA_049602795.1 Bradymonadia bacterium | reverse complement strand
GACCTTCTTCACCAGATTGTCACGAGCGATCACAATATAAAGCCCGGTCATCATCAAGAAGATGACAATCCAGTAGTGCCATAGCCCGTAGGCTGTTCCAATATCACTCATGACTGAATCCCCCTACGAGCGAACATGTAATAAATCATCAAAATTGTGCTCGCGACGGTAATGCCCACACCTGCCTCTACGAGCAGAATACCCCAATGCTGACCATGCATTGGATGTGCGGGCGAAAGCGCGTCATAATCGAGAAAATTTCTCCCAAAAAAACGGCAAAAGAAACCGGTTCCGACGTATAAGATCAGCCCAAACGCCATACAGAGTTCGGTGATCATTGGTGGCACAACCTTCTGGGCATCGTCGAGACCGAATATCAACCCATAGAGAACAAACGCTGCAGCAAAGATTACACCCGCCTGAAAGCCTCCGCCCGGTCCAAAATCTCCATGAAATTGAACATAGAACGCAAAGAGCAAGATGAAGGGAATGAAAAGTCGCCCAACGACCTTAAGGATGAGCTTGTCGCGCATACGCGTGTGCGTTGTTGTGGTCATACCTGCTCTCCTTGTGCGTCTGGTAACACGTCTTCTGTCTCGACGGACTGAGGGTCTGTTTCGTTGTCGGTTGGCTTGTCAGTAGCTCGACGTTGACCCGGGGCAAGCTTGCGGCGTCGTGCAGATAAAAGAAGCATCACACCGATACCTGCCGTAAAGATTACCCCCGTCTCCCCCATGGTGTCATACCCACGATAAGAGGCGAGAATTGAAGTCACGAGGTTTGGGAGACCAATACCCTGAGACTTTTCACCCTGATGTATCTCTTCCTTTTTGAGCGTCCCATTATGTTCAGCCTCATAGTATTTGAGAGCGGCAAACTCCTTATCTACAAATTGCTGAGCAAGATGAGTGTGCATCGGTGCACTCGCATCACCATAGCTTTTCATGCCCATAGTTCCCCAGACAAGAAGCAATCCCACGATGACGACCATCCCAAAGGGTAAGATTCTGGGTGCTTGTTGCCGTTCTTCGTGTTTTGTCAGGGACAAGGTGCCAAGGATCAAAACGGTGGAAATACCTGCGCCTACAGCCGCTTCCGTAAAAGCAACATCTACGGCGTCCATCATCGTGAACAAGCCAGCTGACAGTAAGCTGAAAATACCCGTGAGCATGCCGGCGGCATACAGGTTCGTTAATCTCGTTACCAGAACGGCAACGATAATCAAAAGAATGAAGAAAATCGGTTCAGTTGGAAACATCGTCGCCCTCCTCCGTATTCAACCAGACCAAGCCATGTGCATATGCAGCCTTAACTAAAGCGTGTCCTGCGGTCGGGGCCGTGAGTAAAATGAAGAGACCGATCATCAACAGCTTCACGAGGATAATCCAGCTACCCGCCACGAACTGGTCACCGGGCAGCATCATCGGAACGACCTGCACCATCAGTCCAAAAAGGATCAGCCCGGCACCGAGGGTATCAGTAATCGAAGCCGCGTGTGTTCGAGTATAGAAGTCAGGAAAACGAAGTAACCCCACCGCACCGATGATGCAGAAGAAAGCACCGCCCATGAGTGCGGCCCACGATACGTAATTGAGGACGAGATTCATGAGGATGCTCCTGGTCTGTCCGATGCAATGTTGCCGAATCGGGCAAACTTACACACAGTGATGGTACCTACGAAGTTCACCAAGCCGTAAACCAACGCAAGATCAAGAAAATCGGGGCGACCGTACAAAAAGCCACACACTGCAATCATGAGAATCGTCTTGGTTCCAAACATGTTGAGTGCCAAAATCCGGTCGTAGACAGTCGGACCAACACCAGCACGAATCAGTGCGAGCATCATGGTGATAATGATGCCCATCATAGCAGCGAAAAACATTAGGCACCTCCTTCTAATCGGGCAACCCGCTTATCCATATCCCCGGATTCGACCCCAGCCTGGGTATCCTTCGTGAGCGCATGAATCAGTAATTCATCACCCTTCATATCGAGAGTGATTGTGCCAGGAGTAAGCGTGATCGAGTTCGCATAAATTACCCGTCCGACGCCCGTCTTCTGACTTGCCTTTGTGCGGAATGTCCGTGGGGAGATTGTCTTTGGGCTTAAGATCGCTTTCGTCACATCAAGATTAGCTTTAACGATTTCCCAAATAATGTAGGGCAGATATGCAACGGGTCTCAAACCGAGAGTGTACGGCGGCTCGTCAGGCGCTACATCATCCATGCGCTTCATCATCCACAAGACAAAGCCGACCGAGAACACGCCAAACCCAATGATTAATGGCTGGTTAATACCGGACCACAAATACCAGGTGACGGCTAAACCGAGCGCCCAAAGAACTCTTTTCATCGCTTCCCCATTTCAAACGATTATAAAATCGACACACCACATAATGTAGGACAAAAAACTACATGTCAATAAAAGTACGATATTGAGTATTTCCAGGAGCGACGAAGGGTAACGGACGACGATAGCGGACGAGTGTCATCTGCTCACTTGACATCGACCATGGAGCATCATTCAATAAAGGACGACTACGGACCCCATCTCTGAGGCTATTGTTGAGTAAAATCGCACGCGTTTGTCATCTGAAGCTGATGCAGAGTCTTGTACTCTTGTTAGGCCTGACTGCCACCGTACATGCCCATCCTCTCGACGAACTCGGCAAAACCCCCTACTTAGCTGGTGCGCCAAGCTCATTAGATATCGCTATCGCTTTAGAAAAGAATGGACAAATCGAGGTTGGGTTCTTCATTCAACTCGACACATTAATGGAGTCTCAATTTAGTCCCCCAGAAGTGAGAGATAGCTACGCAGATCGCACAAATGCGATGCTGACCGAGCCAATGATGCGATTCGCCAAAACGCACGTCACACAACTCGTTGAAGTCTATTCAGACGGACAACATCTGAGTGGCTCCTTGTCTTTCAGAGAACTCGACCAGGAGTTGCGACTCCCTGAAGACGGGCGGGTGTGGTGCCAGTTTTCCTTTCCGTATTCAAAACCAAATGCGACGGTCGTGATGGTGGTCAATCCCGTAATTCAAGAAGCTAAGGTCGGGATCATAAATGCCTCCGATAGCACAAAAAGCAGACTCACCAGCACATCCATGGAAATGTCCCACGCCATTCTTGTTCAAGGCGAATTTGTACCGGACGAACTCAAAAAAAGACCTCAAGCCCTTCATAATTCTGTTCTGGAGGCTCAAGGTTTTCTCACCACCGCTGTGTTGTATCTGGAGTTAGGCTACGTGCACATCCTTCCTAAAGGGCTTGACCATATCTTATTTGTGCTCGCTCTTGTTTTCTTATCCCTACGAATGAGGACTCTCGTCGTTCAAATCTCAATCTTCACGGCTGCACACACCCTGACATTGGCGCTGGCAACAGCTGGTCTAATTACTGTCCACCCGTCCATTGTCGAACCGCTCATTGCGCTGTCCATCGTCTTCGTCGCGATCGAAAACATCTATCAAAAGGATCTCAAGCCCGCTCGAATGCTTGTTATCTTTGGTTTTGGTTTATTGCACGGATTAGGCTTTGCTGGCGTGCTCTCAGAACTCGGGTTGAGTACGACTTACTTCTATACGTCGTTACTCTCGTTCAATATAGGCGTCGAGCTTGGTCAGCTTTCGATTGTTGCCATAGCGATTGCACTACTGCGACCAATACAAGAGCAGCCGTGGTACACAGATCGGGTCATTAAGCCTGCATGTATACTCATTGCACTTACAGGTCTGTATTGGGGCATCGAGCGGATAATCGCCTAAGCACGAATTGCGCTCTTCCACTAGTGACTGATGCATAGGACACACCATGAACGTAAAGACTCTTAAACTGACCGCTCGAATCGTCATTAGCGGATTCTTTGTAAGCGTCGGCATTCATCATTTCATCGATCCCACACCTTACCTCGTCATCATGCCCCCCTACCTGCCAGCGCATCTGGAGCTTGTATACATTAGTGGTGTGTTCGAGATGTTGGGTGGTCTAGGCCTATTAATAAAGCGTGTCCGCATGTTCGCGGGCTGGGGTCTAATCGCGCTCCTCATTGCCGTGTATCCCGCAAACATTCACATGCTGATTAATGAGGTCTATCTCCCGGATATGCCCAAAGAAAAATGG
>JBMYRY010000315.1:0-4132 GCA_049602795.1 Bradymonadia bacterium | reverse complement strand
AACGCATCGAAGTTCAGGCGGGTCAGGAAAGTCTATCTTTCGACAGCGAACAAAGCATGACCATTAGCTTCTTTAGCTTTAACAGTGCCGCCAATGCCAACCAATGCGCGGAACTAAACCCCACGAGACTCTGCGACGAGTTGGAGGGCTGTTTACTGAAGCTGGGTCCTCAGACGAAGCAACCGTCTCCCGATACCGAACTCACCTTCGACTTCATGTCTGGTGAACAATCATGCATCATTCAGGCTTCGCCTGCGGTCATGCTGCAACAAGAGCAATGCGATGGGTTCGACAACGACTGCAATGGGCTGGTGGATGAAGTTGCGCCTTTTGCTCGTGCAGTCTGCCCGAAAGAAATCAATGATGGGTGTACGGTCAATGGCAGCGAAGCCTGCGTCAATGGAAAGTTGGAATGCGAAGTCGAAACCCTACCTCGGGATTTGTGCAATCAGAACGATGATGACTGTGATGGCATGATTGATGAGGATGATCCCTGTCCAACCTGTGAGATTGACAGCGACTGTCCAAACAACCTCCGCTGTCTTGATGCACAATGCGTTGAATGTCTAACAAATAGTGACTGTCCTGAAGCTCAACCCATCTGCGAAAGTAACAGTTGCCGTGGCTGTCAATCTAACGATGATTGTGGAGATATGCTTGCCTGCTACAGCGCTGAAGGCCGCTGCGGCGCATGCTCTCCCAATCCGATGGATGACGGTCCCTGCCCTACCGGAAAGGTGTGTGAAGGCGCAAGTCTTACGTGTAAGACATGCGATGATGTATCCGCCTTCTGCCCCGATGGTCAGCAGTGCTATGACGGTGTGTGTGGACGATGTGACCCTGCCGCGAACTCCTGCGGTCCAGGGCTCATCTGCGCTGATGATCGCGCCACCGGACAAGGCTATCGATGTCGCCCATGCAATCCTCAAGCTGAAGACGAGGAATGCTCGGAGGGTTTTTGTCTTGGCGCTGCAGAGACATCAGAAGAAGGACGATGCGAAGTCTGTAGCCCGTCTCGTCCAGTTGGCAGCAACGGCTGCGTAAGATCCAGCCCAATCTGTGAACTCAATCGTGATTTAAACACTGTGCAATGTGTCCCGTGCAATGATTCTACTCGTGCCTGCCCAGCTGGAGCTACCTGCGAGAGCGGGCGTTGTGAAGGCTGTCGTCCGCCGACAAATGACGCTCCCTCAACTTGCCCCGAAGAGGCACCAATCTGCACGCTCGACAGCGGTAGCGAGTATCGGTGTACGGCGTGCACTGCTGACGCCCAGTGTGTCGTCGCATTTCGAGATGATGCCCAAAGAGATGTCTGCGTGAACGGTCGCTGTATCGACTGCGATTCGACGCGACCCTCTGTGGAGAATCGAGGGTGTGACCTATCCGGTAACAAACCCATTTGTAACGGGCAGACCTGCGATGGCTGCTCTGGGGACCAAGATTGCAGTAATCTTGGACTCAACAATGGTCGAAATTATTGTGTAGAGAACGGTCCTTCGGTTGGCACGTGCGAGATCTGCAAACCCAACACCATCGAAGGTTGCGGCAGGCGAACCTGTGAACAGAATCTCGCTACGATGGAATTCGAGTGTACACCCTGCGACAGCAACGGCGATTGTGGTGAAGCACTCTACGGTACTCAGCATTACTGTGTAGATGGTGACTGCGAAGTCTGTGACCCGGGCGCGGGCATTGGCAATAACGGGTGTTCTGAAAACACGCCAATCTGTGCCGGCGACCCTCTCTCATGCCGCCCTTGCGTCCCGGGAACATGCGGGTCTGATTATTGTGTAAATGGCCAATGCAAACCATGCACAACACAAAGCGACCAACAAACTACCTTGGGCATGTATACCTACTCAGCTCATAACGGATGTACACCTGGTGAAGAAGCGATTTGCACGGGCGATCGTTGCGAATACTGTCAACGAACGAGCGAGTGCCCCACAGGCGAGTGTACTCAACCGTCAAGCTTTAATTATAATGTATGCCGTGAATCAACTGCAACGCTTTGCAGGAGCCGCCACCTCCTATTCGACGACGAGTCTGCGCGCTGCGTCTCGTGTAGTATCAATCCGAACGCGTGTCCACAGGATCTCCAACCATGTCGCGAGACGCCACTCCGGGACGAATTTAACGCAATCATTTCGAAGTGCAACGGATGCAGTACCCACGAGGATTGCCTGGTGGGATCACGTGGCACAATCTGCAACGTGGTGGAGGATGGCGAATTGTTAAAATCTAATGTACCAGCATGGACGTGCTTTTCTTGTAATCCTAACGATGACCTCTGTCCGGTTAACGCAAATGGACGGGAGCTCTACTGTCTCGAAAGCACACGACGATGTGTAGAGTGCGAAAATACCGCACCGGGGTCTAGCGATACAGATGAGGGCTGCGATGAGGCTCTTCCAAACTGCGAAATGGGTCGATGCACGCCTTGAGGTGTAATCTCTACGTGACTATATTCTCGCTCTCATCACTTGCAAAGGCTAAGCATCTAATTATAGCTAAGCAAATGAGCCAACCCCAGCGCACTTCCGACAAATACGGGCAACATGAAATGATGACTGCCGCGGTGTGTGACGTATTACGGTAGGCAAGACGAGTCTGGAACACGTCTACTCAATCGACAAAGATCTCAGTTCTTGCGATGCCTTACAAGGATGAGCTGCCGAATCGCCGTCTCAAGGCGGGAAATCGGTTCGGCTTCAGCGGTGATGGTATGTAGTTCGGAGGTATCGTCAGTGTCGACTTCCACAGGTTTGACCATTTCATTGATCCAAAACATTACCTCAAGTACGCCTTCAACATATCGGCGAAATCCCCCCCGCTCGTGAGGGAGAAGAATTGCGAGCACCTGTTTCGCCTTTTCCGCTAAATGAACATCCAGAACATCATTCAAGGCATTAAACGCCTCGGCTTGGTCGTGAACAACTGCCGTCTGACCAATCGAAGAAAATTCAAGGATATACGACTCATCTGTCGCTGCCCCATTTTTCAGATCAAGAAAAGCTCTCGCCACATCATAGATCAGCGCAAACAGGTTATGACGGTCTTCAAGTTTCGCCTCAGGGTCAGCGGGTAACTCACTCAAGCGCTCCGCCCACACCTTCGCCCTTTCATTGAAAAAAGGGCTGAGCGCCGTCATTGTTGTCGATGATGTAAACTGATCGGCGACTTCAAACTCCTCCGTATGCATGACCCCCTCAACGATACGTCGAGTTTCTTCGGTCGTTAATGGACCTGTTTGAACTGCCCGACCACCGCCCTCGTCCAAACCGGTGGCTCGCGTCTCCTCATCCTGGAGTAAGAAATCGTCAGCTAAGTCGGCAACAGACTCAATGACGGGATCTTCGGCTGTGGGCAGCACGGCACTCACCGCAGCTTCCTGGTCCAGAACCGAAAGCAAAAAAGCTGAATCCCGCAACTCAAACCAAGATTGAGTACCCGCATGAAAAATGAGGTCATCTTCTCTCAGCGACCCATCTTTAATCCACGCCACAACGACCTGAAGGTCACCAATCAAACGATTTTGGTGTCCCTTCTGGGTCCAATACACCACCGGAGGCACATTCGGCTTTGGCTTAGTTGGTTCAGACAGGCTGCCTTTCAGAAAGTCGAGGTCAGATGCTTTTCTCCACCCCTGCCCATCGTCGACATGAATCAAATCCGAACGAGCTACACGCCCGCCCAACGCCCAATTCACTAGCTCCTCATCTGAATTCGCGGTGTAGGATTGCCCGTCTCTGCGGACAATATACTGGACCATTGACTCTTCCTTTAACCTGTCGATATGACAGTGAACCTTGCAATGCGCTTCATGTCAATGCTCGTGAATCGATTGATAATAAATCCTCAGTTCCACCTAAATCCAGAATGAGTGACGTGATGTCTGCGGGCACTTGCGACGTGAACCGAATAGTCTGACCCGTAATCGGATGTAGAAATCCGAGTGTCTGAGCATGAAGAGCCTGCCTATTTAGACCCAGTTCGACGCCTCGACTTCTCAGCTTCGGGATATGCTCGACCCTACGCTTTCTACCGTAGAGAGGGTCACCCACGAGCGGAAACCCTAGATCGGACATGTGAACTCTAATCTGGTGCGTTCGCCCCGTCTCTAATTGCAGTC
>JBMYRY010000314.1:0-4136 GCA_049602795.1 Bradymonadia bacterium | reverse complement strand
TCGCTCGTGCACCGAGAATCCCCTCTGCCAATGTACCAACCGAAAGACCTTTGGCTCGAATTGATAAAACAAGCGCCGAAAAATCATGAACACAGCCGATCAGCAAAGACCCCAGAACAACCCACAACAACGCAGGGGCCCATCCCCAAATTACGGCAATTGCAGGGCCCAACATGGGGGCTAATCCAGTAATCGAGGCATAATGATGTCCGAAAAGAACTGGTGGTTTGGTTGGGACAAAGTCAACACCGTCCTCGAGATAGTGGGCTGGGGTCTGGGCATCGGGTCTAAGTTGAAATAGTCGGTCTGCCAAGAATTTCGAATAAAATCGGTAACCGAGAGCATATGTAATGAGCGCAAGCGTGCAGGCGATTACCGGTGTCATCGATCCCTCCCCCAAAAGTAGTGCTTCACGTTATCACACCATCCCTTTCACGCAATTGAGTTCTCACCCGGTGCTTCGGCTACATTGACGAGGTATTAAAAGGTAGCGCATGTCAAGGTGTGCTACACTCCAGTCTTACGGGTTAACAGGATTACGCCAAATGGGAGTACTTTGGCGTTTAAAACTAGTGGAGGCGTACCATGAAACTTCCCGAACTCAAATTCGGTTACCACTCGGTCCATGGACTCATGACGGTAAACCATCTATGTTTTTTGATACTCATCGGTTTCATCAGCATGCTTCAAACCGGCTGCCAAGAAGAAGGCAAAGAGGAGAGCCGCACTCAACAGGAAACCGATGAAATGATCGACTCGACTGTCCCGAACGCGCATGATTTTCAATCAGCGGACCAAAACATGCCAGAGGACTCATCATCCCCCATCAATATCATCGAAGCGAGTCAACAGAGACCGGGCACTGCCGAGACAGGCTACGAAGTGCTTGTCAACGATCCCTACGTCTCATGTGGCGTACCCGCTCGTATTTTCGATCAATTCTTCGGAACTGCACCAGAATACGCCAAATTATCCGGTCGAAATGAACTGAACCAAAATCGTCGGTACTACGAAACCGCTTTCGTGACCGCATCCGGAGTGGAAGTCGTTGGCACTAATTGTCTGCAATGCCACGCCGAGTATCTAGACGGTGAGATCTTCGTGGGGCTCGGAGACACAAACTTCGATTACACCAGAGACACAGCCACGGCTGCAGAAGCGTTGAAAGTGCTCGTTCAAGACGACGCTGACGAGTTGGAAATTGTCACCAAATGGGCGCAGCGCGTACAAACCATCGCCCCCTACGTTAAAACGAAAACCATTGGCGTAAATCCTGCTGACTCCCTCACGGAGGTACTTCTAGCACATCGAGATCGCGAGACACTCGAATGGTCAGAGCTCCCCCTTCTCGATTTAGGAGCTCCGCACGCCATCCCGGTAAGCGTCCCACCATGGTGGTTCATGAAAAAAAAGCATGCAATGTTCTACACCGGTTCGGGACGAGGTGACCATGCGCGGTTCATGATGAGTGCATCAACTCTCTGTACCGACACGGTGGAGGAAGCCGAGGCGATTGATCGGACTTTTCCTGACGTGCGCGCATTCATCGAATCAATCGAGCCGCCAACCTACCCAAGAGAAATCGACGAATCGTTAGCGTTAACGGGGCAGACCATTTTCAACGAAACATGTTCATCATGTCATGGCACATACGGAGATAACGAGAGTTATCCGAATATCATTGTAGATGTAGATTTCGTAGGGACTGATCCCCTGCTTTCAGAATCAGCCTTTAATGCAAAGCTCGAATTTTTCGATTGGTACAATCAGTCATTTTATGGAGAACTTGCACGCGCCGTTCCGACGAACGGCTATGTCGCACCTCCTCTCGATGGTGTTTGGGCTACTGCGCCTTACTTTCACAACGGATCCGTCCCGACGCTCCTCGGAGTGATTCATCCGCAGACTCGTCCGACGTTCTGGTCGCGCGACTATACCGATTACATCATAGACGAGGTTAATGGTGGGCTAGTGGCAACCACCGAAACTGCGGGTCACGCAGGCATTGTGAGTGCGGCAGACCGTGCTCTCGTCTACGACACCACTCAGTTGGGATACGGTAACGGAGGTCATCGATTTGGTGAAATGCTCTCAGAAGACGAAGTGCATGCGCTCATCGAATATTTGAAAACCCTTTAACGAAAATTGCTGTCCACACTATAATTGGTGCAGTACACCGAAAAAAATCTCTGGTCCGTAACATTTTTGTGCAACATTCATCGGAGTCCTATGGGGAGTAGCGCGTGTTACGGCATCGACCGGGTCCGTGCCAGCGGCAAGCTTGACGGGCGATAGTCAGCGTCGTTCAACCGGCAGCCGAATCGAGCAAGCGTGGATTTAGGGAGGTTAAAGAAGTGCAGAGAATATTAATTGTCGAGGATGACGACCAACTGGGCTCTCTGCTAAAGAGCGAAGTTGGAGCAACGGGCTATATCTGCGATTGGATTCGAAGGGCAGATAAGGTGTCTGATGCGCTCCGAACCAACACCTACGACGTAATTCTACTCGATCTAATGCTCCCTGACGGGTCTGGATACGACCTGCTGGAAGAGATCAGATCAGAATTCCAAACGCCAATCATCGTCGTCAGTGCGCGGATTCTGGGTGAAGACAAGGTGCGAGCGCTTGACTTGGGGGCGGATGATTATATCACCAAGCCTTTTTGGATTAATGAAGTGACCGCCAGAATTCGTGCGATTCTCCGACGACACAACCCCGAGTTTACCATAAGCCCGGTTGTTCATTTCGGCGATGTTACGGTAAACTTCTCGTCTCGAGAAGTGCGTCGTGGCAACAAACTCCTCGCGCTCACACCGACGGAGTTCGGCTTGTTGGATTTCTTCGCGAAGAGACCGAAACAAGCCGTCACCCGCGAGGACATTATCGATGCAGTGTTTCGAAATCCAAGCTCGGCATCAGAAGCACTACAAACCCACATCTCAAGACTTCGCAAGAAACTCGGTCCTACTGGACGTAGAATTACCACTGTCTGGGGTATCGGGTATCGCTTCGACCCTCCCGAAGCGGAAGCAGTCGGTCAAGTCGCCGGGCAACACGCCTAAGCGATTGCATCCGACACCGAAAGGTGCGCGATGAGCCCCGTCGTGGGAACTCGCTCAGCCAGCAACCACCGAACCAACTCTTAACACCAGCGTCCTCCTTCTCATATATCCTAAGCCTTCTTCGGAAGCATGATCACCGAGTTAGCTCGACACAATTGTTCAAGCAGTTCTCTCGTCCGATCGCGTGACCACCAATGCCCACATCGCGAGATCATGACAACCGCCTAGCACTTTCACACCAGCAAACATTAAACAAAACATTAAACAAAACATTAGACAAAACCTTAAACAAGACCCCCGTGGGCATCAGATTATCTACTGGTCAGACGATGATCTGCACTCGAAATAGAACAGAAAAAAAGCAACGCAAAGACCAATAAAGCCAATAAATACAGTAAGATAAAGACACATCACTTGCTGACACCTCTAAATTAGCTAAAATAAGATCTTGCCAAACCCTAAACAAAACATTAAACATAGATTAAACAAAGATTAAACAAAGCTGTATCGAAATCAGTTGGTACAGCTCGCGTGAGGAGGGAAGCGTGGCAAAAGCAAAGCGTAAGCCAGTTATCGATGTTGAGCAGGAGCGTGCACTCCTGGAGAAAGCGCGTGAAGGGGACAAGCGTGCGATGGAGCGACTCATTGCAGCTCATTACCCCGCCATGTATCACCTGGCACTTCGGTATACGAGAGATCCCGAACGGGCCTTGGACGCCACACAAGAGAGTTGTGTGCAGGTCATACGCCACCTCGGGCAATTCCGGTCAGAGGCCCGATTTTCAAGTTGGATGGCACGCATTGTCATCAACTCGGCCCGGCTCCGATACCGGTCAGATAAACGTCTCGTGCCAATGGCGGACGGTGTTTGGATGGACAGCGTCGCAAAAACGCCAACGCCGGAGGACACGACCGCCGGTCGCGAACTTCTGTATCAAGTAGACCGCGTGTTGCAGGACGGTCGAGAAGGAGATTACAACCTCTTTTTCAAGCGGTTTGTAGACGGGGAGTCCGTTAAAAGGATAAGCGACGAGACAGGCGTGTCTGTTCCAGCGATCAAAACGCGAGTGCATC
>JBMYRY010000313.1:0-4137 GCA_049602795.1 Bradymonadia bacterium | reverse complement strand
GGTTCTGACGCCCCGACTAATCAGACCACGTTTAAGGTTCGTATAGCTTTCCTTAACACAGGCTTCGTTGTTTGCACCTCGCCCATATGGGACGGCATGTGGCGATTCGAGTAGCTCTAGACTTCGATCTACTCATCATCTTCGTAGTACTTGAGGGTTTTACGAACCGACCGCGCGGCTGCGAGAATGCCAATGAACATCCCGACGAACAGACCGATAGGCGCACTATCGAAATATTTGTCCGCTTGGTACCCGATAAATAGCCCGAAGCCTACCGACACACCAATCTCAATACCAAGGCTAGATAGACGTGCGCTCTTATACGCTTCGCGAGCAACCTTCTCGACCCGTTTCCGCCTCACGATTGAAGTGCAGTTCCAGCGACTTTGAGCGCACTGTCAATATCCGCCTCAGTATGCGCTGCGGAGACAAACCACGCTTCATAGCCACTTGGCGGCAGATAGATGCCTCCCTCCAGCATCGCCTGGTGGAAACGACCGAAACGCTCATGGTCACACGCCGCCACCTCGTCAAAGTTCTTTGGCAAATGAGAGCCAAAAAATAAAGTGAGCATCGTACCAACTTGTTCCACACATGCCTCGATAGAATGCGTTTCAATGAGTGCGCGTAGACCGTCAGCGAGACGCGTAGCCATCTTCTCTGCATGCTCAAAAACACCCTCTTGAGCGAGCAATTCAAGGGTCTTCAAGCCCGCTGCCGTTGCCAGGGGGTTGCCACTCAATGTACCAGCTTGGTACACCGTTCCGAGTGGTGAGATGTGAGACATCCACTCTTTACGCCCCCCGTAGACCCCCACGGGAAGACCACCACCCACGACCTTACCCAAGCACGTCAGATCCGGCTCGAAACCAAAAAGCGCTTGAGCGCCCCCACGATGGACACGAAAACCGGTCATGACCTCGTCAAAGATGACCAAGGCACCATGAGCTTTGGGAACCGTACGTAAAACATCGAGAAATTCATCCGACGGTCGAATGACGCCCATATTTCCAGTCACAGCTTCAAGAATCACGCACGCGATCTGCTCTCCTTTGGTCTCGAACATATCTCGTAAGGCCTGGGCGTCATTGAAGGGCAGTGTATACGTATGCTGAGCTAAATCGGCAGGTACCCCCGCACTATCAGGGACACCAAAAGTAGCGCCGCCACTGCCCGCTTTGACCAGAAGACTATCTGCATGCCCATGATAACAGCCTTCAAACTTCAAGATACCATCACGACCCGTCGCACCACGGGCTAAACGCAGGGCAGACATGCATGCCTCGGTTCCACTTGAAACCATGCGCATCATTTCCATGGAGGGAAAATATTCGCGAACAGCGACGGCCATGTCGACCTCTGCCGCGGTGGGCGCGCCAAAACTCGTCCCTCGGCGCGCCGCATCACAAATCGCTTCGGTTACTTCTGCTTGAGCATGGCCGAGAATCGCAGGGCCCCACGTGCCCACAAAATCCAGATAGCGGTTGCCGTCTTCATCCACCATGAAAGCCCCACTGGCTTCTCGAATGAAGGGCGGGGCACCACCAACCGATCTAAAGGCTCGTACTGGACTATTGACTCCACCAGGCATTAACGCGCAGGCGCGCTCGAGTAAAGCAGCACTGCGTTCACGCTTAACAGACATTTCGCTCTCCTTAGATGCTTATTGCTGAGCTTTGTTGGCTCTTTAGCTTGATGTTTCTGGCAGTCGAGAAGCCAAACGAACCGTTTAGGCGTCGTCATCCCCGGTTGATGGTTCAGATGCACCTTCAGGGCTTTCAGCATTCCCTACAGCGTTCTCCTCGCCATCCACTGTTCCTTCTCCCTCGTCTTCTGCGTCTTCAACTTCTTCTTCCGACACAGCGTAGCGAGCGACGCTGACGACGCGAGAGCCCTTGTCGAGGTTGATTAGTCGAACACCCTTTGTGTTACGATTAATCAAAGAAACACTCGACGTGCCTGCACGAATGATCACGCCTTCATCGGTCACCAACAAATATTCATCGGTCTCGTTTTCGACCTTAACCACACCGACCACAATTCCATTTCTGTCGTCGGTCTGAATATCAATCAGCCCCTTACCGCCACGAGATTGCGTATTTCCACCTCGTAGGTACCCATTCAACACGGTACGTTTGCCATAGCCATTGGTCGTAACCGTCAACAAGGACACTTCGTCCCCGTTCGTTTCTTCTCGATCAAACGTGATACAGCCAACGACATTATCTGATTCGCTAAGGTCAATGCCGCGAACGCCAGCTGCGCTTCGACCCATTGATCGAACATTAGATTCATCAAACCGAATCGCCATGCCGTTTGCTGTCGCAAGAATGACATCGCTCTGTCCAGTAGTCTCGCGCACCGCGATTAAGCGGTCGTCATCGTTCAAGTTGATCGCGATGATACCACTTGAACGAATGTTTCCGTATGCCATCAGGTCAGTTTTCTTCACACGCCCCTTTTCGGTCGCAAAGAACAAACTCTTACCTTCAGTAAACTCATCCACAGCAAGGACCATTGCTAATGTTTCGTCACTCTCGAAAGACAAAACGTTAACGATCGGCTTGCCGCGGGAAATTCGGCTACCTGACGGTAAATAAAAGACCTTCCGAGAGAACACCCGGCCTCGGGTAGTGAAAAAGAGCATTGTACTATGAGTCGATGCCACAAAAACGTGTTCTACGAAATCTTCATCTTTCGTCTTCATCCCGCTCTTGCCGCGACCGCCACGACGCTGAGTGCGATATTCATTAACCGGAACGCGCTTAATGTAGCCAGAGTTAGAAATCGTGACCACCATATCCTCAACGGGGATGAGATCTTCAAGGTCAAATTCCGCTTCAGACTGAACAATCTGGGTCCGTCGTTCGTCGTGGAAGGCATCTCTAACTTCAATCAACTCGCCCTCGATCAAGTCGAGTAATAAGCCCTCATCGTTTAGGATACCCTTTAGACGCTCAATCTCTTGTCGTACCGCCTCAAGTTCACTCAGAATCTCGTCTCGCTCGAGACCGGTCAAACGACGCAATCTCATATCGAGAATTGCCTGAGCTTGATTATGGCTGAGAGAGAAGTGTGCCATCAACCCACTGCGGGCTTCTTCCGCCGTAGCGCTACCGCGAATGATCCGAATCACTTCGTCAATATTGTCTAGAGCAATTTGGAAGCCTTCGAGTAAGTGCGCTCTTTCCTCGTGCTTTCTCAACTCATAACGACAGCGACGCAAGGTGACGTCACGGCGATGCTCGAGAAAATGGTCTAAGGTCTCCCTCAAGTTCAAGAGCCGCGGTTCACCATGAACAATCGCAAGAAGATTAATCCCGAAACTGCTCTGTAATGCAGTGAGTTTGTACAATTGATTAAGGACAACCTGAGCTTGAGCATCACGCTTCAACTCTACAACGACCCGCATGCCTCTACGGTCGCTTTCATCCCTCAGATCGCTGATGCCTTCAATTCGCTTTTCTCGCACCAACTCAGCAATCTTTTCCAAAAGTTTAGCTTTGTTGACTTGATAGGGAAGCTCGTGAACGACGATTCGTTCGCGATCTGCGCTCATCTCTTCAATATCACAGACTGCTCGGATTCGAATGATCCCGCGACCCGTACGGTAGGCATCTACGATCCCTCGAGTCCCATAAATATTTCCGCCGGTGGGGAAGTCAGGCGCCGGAATAATTTCCATGAGGTCTTCGAAGGTCAACTCTGGGTTTCGCATCACGGCAATGCAGCCGTTAATCACCTCTGTCAGATTATGCGGTGGGATATTTGTTGCCATACCAACGGCAATACCGGCACTCCCATTGACCAACAAATTTGGAAAACGAGTAGGCATGACCAACGGCTCACGCGTTGTTTCATCATAGTTGAGGCCGAACTCAACGGTGTCCTTGTCGATATCGGACAGAATCTCATGAGCCAGCTTCATCATGCGAACTTCTGTGTATCGCATCGCTGCAGCAGGATCCCCGTCTACACTCCCAAAGTTTCCTTGCCCATCGACGAGTGGATATCGCATTGAGAAATCTTGGGCGAGACGCACCAATGTGTCATAAACTGCTTGATCCCCATGAGGGTGATATTTACCAATACAATCACCAACGATACGCGCAGACTTCTTATACGCACTGTTCCAAT
>JBMYRY010000312.1:0-4146 GCA_049602795.1 Bradymonadia bacterium | reverse complement strand
CAGGTCATAATGTTCAATCAAATGTAGGCGCAGCGCATCTGCCGCCACATGTTTTGGTCGTAGGCAGAGGAAATAGCCTGCGTTGGCTGGTAAGCGCTCAAATCGTTCGGAGAAGCCTACCGTCTCATCAAAACATGTCTTCAACGCGAGGTAGCGATGCCTCATGACCTCATACTTCGACTGTTTTTCACGGGCGAAGTTTGGGTCCTCGTAGGCATTTAATAAAATCGCCTGTGAAACTCGCGGTGCATTCGAAATCGAGCCTCTGACCAATCCCGCACACTTATCTTCTAATGCCGAGAGTGCCGCGGATGAAGCACCACGATAGCCAAGGGTAATGAACCCCACTCGAAAACCCCACACGTAATCCTCTTTGGTCGCTCCATCAACCTTCACGGCTAACAATGCCTCATGAGCATCCGCGAGCATTGAGAATATCGACTCTTCCAATAAGCCGCTTTCGTAATTGAGACCGAAATAAGCATCATCGACGATCACCCCAAGCCCAGATCGTTCATCAGCAATCTTCGTCAAACCATCCCGTAACTGTATCGCTTCGGAACGGGTACAGTTGTAGCCAGTTGGGTTGTTGGGGAAATTCAGTAGTAATGTGACTGCCCCCTCAGCTTGGGACCGCAGACAGTCGAGACATCCCTGAACATTAAATCCCCCATTTCTGAAGGTCTCAAAAGTCACGATCTTCGCACCGAGTGCCTGCTCAAAAATAAGCCGATAATTCCCCCAAAACAAATCGGGTAGAACGAGTATGCCGCCGGGCTTGATCAACAATTGTCCTACGACCGATAGCGCATGAGTTAATGCGCACGTTACGACGGGGTTAGAAACGACTGTTTCATTCAGGCTAGGGTTGACGCTTAACATCCGCCGTCGCCATTCGGCACGAAGTGCAGGCAGTCCGTAGCTCGGTGCGTAGGGCACTAAGTTGCCTGCAATAAGTGTCGTCTGTTTGGACACTGTTCCAAGGCACATGGGGTTACCATCGTCTTCTAAAGCAATACCGATGGTTGCATTGATCCCGCATTGCTTGGCATCAGCACTCTGACCTAGAATTCCCGACTTCGGGAAGTATGCGCGGGTGCCGAGTTCAGATAAAGTGTTCATGATGTCCGGCGAGATCGATTGATTGATTTGCGCCGCGATGGAGTGAAGCATGTCGAGAGTCCTATTATGTTGACGAACCAGTGCGGGAGCCCAACTGGTGCACAGTGTCAAAACACTGCACTAACCCAGCCAGATCGTCAATATGAACCCAATGACCTGCACGCTGCAACACATGAAGGCGGCTATTGGGCAAACGCCGCAATGAACGCTCGACCTCACCTCTCCACCACGTTGCCTTACCCGCTAACACACAATTCAAAACATGGTGGTCAGGCCGAGTCGTCAAATAGTCCCAGTACTCCCGCTCCAGGTAATCTGAAAGTGCCGCTCGTATGAACTCAGGCGAAATTTTCCACTCGAAGCCTGACTCTGTTCGCTTCAAATTGGTATTCATCCACTGCGCAATGCCCATTGATAATCCAGCATCGACCAACGCATCGGTAACCGATTGCCTTTGTTCTGGTCTTGGCAAACGCTCAACGACGGACAAAATCGTTTCAATCGTCTGAGTCCCCGTCACCAATGTGCCTGCATTCATTGGCGCATCCAATAGCCAAAGCGTCAACGGTGTTTCACTGTACCGCTTGGACAATTCGATCATGGTTTTCCCACCAAATGAATGCCCCATCAGAATCGTTGGTTGCCAATGGTCTCGTGCTAATTGCTGAGAAATACGTTGAGTAATGTCGGGCAAACGAGGCGCGGTGTCACTGACGGACGATTGACCATGACCAGGTAGGTCGAGCAGCTGAATGGACCAGTCGGGAAAACGCTGGGTCAATTTACGAGCCGCACCCAACCAATTTTGTGAAGACCCCATGATGCCATGCACGATCAAACATCGTTCCGTGGCCTCTGACGGCGGCGCTCCCAATTCGCGAATGTAGAGATCTGCCATTTTTTTTAGGGCGCAGTCGAGTCAGCGGTAAGTTGACTGCCGCAATTCCAACAGAGTGCAAATCCAGCGGGGCTTTGTTCCCCACATGCATCGCAGGCGTTGACGGAACCACGACTGTCAGTCAATGTTTCCATCAGCCGCTGAGCTTTCTCGTGGTGAATCGGGCGTACCCACACCTCTACACAAAAAACAGGGTTCATGACATCCGCGACCCTGCGAAGCTCAGCATCAACCCCCTGAGAGCGCAGGAAATCTCTTACAACGTGACTTTCGATGGTGGTTAGTCGCCCTTCCAGTTTGCGACGACCTTTGAATCGACCACTCGCGGTCAGTTCATCAATCCCTTTCGCAAGCTCGTCGCGTAATCTCTTAACGTCGGCTTCAGATAATTGTTCTAGACTCTCCAAGAGGGTCGTTCGAACTTCGCGTTTGAAGTCATCGCTTTTGTCTCCTTTATTGATGACATCTAGAGCGATTCGACACGCGAGCCCTAAGCCACTAGACAAGTCGGCATTGGTGTCTTCTGCCATGGTCTTCCCTCCTTCGGTGATTCCTGATCAGCCTACCATGTACTTCTTAAAATCCGACCAGAAAATCTTTATGCGTGTTCGCTCAACACCCCTGAGTTCGACCGTGAATGGAATCGATTTTCTGGATCGAACATCTTGACTTCTTACATGGTTTTTTTTAGCTTCCGCGTCGACGGCGTTGTGAATCCCTCGCCTTCAACCAGATCTTTAGCAAACTTAAGTGTCCCGATACTCATCGACGGTACGATGAGTGCCCGCCTAGTTGGCACAGTCTCGAAAACACGAGAGACGTCGCCTGCTCGAACTAGTATTCAATTCAGAGTCTGCGCAACATGCTTTCCGGCGGAATAGGACATGAGATTAAACCGTTTTGAGGATTGATTATGAACGAAAAAGCTACACAACTGTCACCCGGCGGATGGACGCCCGAAGCCTATGATGCGTTAATTGAACTCATCAACACTCATGGCATCAATAGCGAAGGCTATGACCCAGAACGGCCTCCACTTGTTGCCTTGGATTGTGATGGTACGCTCATCCTCAACGACGTAGGCGAAGCACTGATGCGCTTTTTGGTCAATCGTCGTCAGATCAATGGTGACCGCAGATTCTGGCAATCTCTTGTGCCCGAGAACTTGGGACGCGATGCCCTTGCAGCAGCTTTTAAGGCAGTAGCGGGGCGCGGTGATTCGGAGGTCTACGAAACGGCTGCATACCGACGATTTCGCGCTGGTATATTCGGTGCCTATGAAACTCTAAAGCGAACCCAAGGTCTTGAAGCAGCGTACGTCTTCGCAGCGCGACTTGTTCGCGGCTTACACGAGAAAACAGTGGCGGAGATCGCCGACGAAGTGGTGCAATACGAATTGAGCCGCCCGTTATCCGTGGAGGACATTCCTTTTGGCCCTCCGTTCCGTGGTCTATCCTTGAATACGGGTATTGCCGTCTTCCCAGAGATGTTGGAACTCATCGATGTCCTGCACCTGTACGGTTTTTCGGTCTGGATTGTCAGTTCGTCGGTTGCGCCGGCTGTCAAGGCATTAGGTCGCCAGATAGACTTCCCAGAAGACAAGATCCTCGGCATCGAATTAGAGACGATGGGCGGTCGGTACACAGAAGTCCTCGAAGACCCAGCGCCAATTGGAGAAGGCAAGCGCGAATTGTTTTTGGACACCGTAGGTCGAAGCCCTGTTCTGGTCATCGGAGATTCTATGAATGACTTCGAACTGCTCGAAAACTGTGAAGGGTTGTCAATTGTCATCGACCGAGGCGAAGAAGCCATCGTCGAAAAAGCGCAAGAGCACAACTGGCTCGTTCAACCCCAGTTTCAGGTATAGTCAACCTCTACCCGCATCGTTCAATACGCAAAGCACCTAAATCGCCACGGTTGTTGAAATCTTGCCTTGAGTTGGGTAGATCTCGGGACCAATAAAGGAGGGGGGATGCACGGTGAGCGATCGGTTTAATTTAGCAGACTATTATCTCTTCGACCGGCTCGAAGATGGATTAGGCAATAAAACAGCAATTCGATTCGGCGAACGCAGTTGGTCTTACCAAAGTGTTGCAGATAAAAGTATCGCTCTAGGACAAGCCTTA
>JBMYRY010000311.1:0-4148 GCA_049602795.1 Bradymonadia bacterium | reverse complement strand
GGATAACACCGATACCGACCGCCAAGAAGAGACTGACTCAAGCACTGACACTGATCGAGAAGATGTTTCGCCGGAAGAAGAAGAGGAAGAGGTGATTATTGAGGACACCGTTGGCGAGCCCTGTGTTAGCAATGCAGACTGTGTATCTGACGGGGAAACATGTCTCCTACAGATCGATGGTAGTCAGCCACAATCTTTGCCCGGCGGTTATTGCACGAAGACTGATTGCTTGACTGTCAGATCTTGCCCCCAGGGTAGCTCATGTAGCAGTATTGAAAGGCTCAACAGTGATGTGTGCTTGGCGGACTGCAGCTTTGATAGCGACTGTAGAAATGGCTATGAGTGCATTAACAATACATGCTGGGTCTCCGAACCAGAGGTTCAATTTGACCCAAACAGACCCACGATTCGCGGACGTCTGAGCTACGATTATTATCGAACGGGTAGCTCGGGTGGACACGGATCGCTCAGGCGGGACTCCTCCCAGCCGGCTGGCGGATTGATCGGTCTCATCTACGACGTAAACGATCAATTGATTACAACGACCTTTGTGCAAAATGATGGTCACTATGAAGTTCAACTTGAGAACCCACTCACAGGCGGTGAACAGATCTATTTCATCCCAGCGCTTTACGTGGAGGCAAGCAACTATATGCCACTCATCATTGCCAACCCAGCGGAGGGCAGTTCATTTAACAACGGCGTTCGAGGCACGATATGGTCCTGGGCGGCACAAGTCCCCTCGAATGGGCAAGTTCAAGACCTCAACATCACGCGTGAACAAGGCTCGGGGGCAGTCTTCGCGTTTCAGGTCGTGGCGGAGACCATGATGACGTTTGCGAATGAGCAATTCGGAGGCGACCTTACACAAATGCCAACTTTAGCAATTTGGTGGCGCCCGGACCAAGCCTGGTCTTGTGGCGCATGCTATCATAACGTCTCTCTCCAAATCGGGCTTCGTGAATATTCGTCATCGATTTTCATGACGGGCAATAATTTGGGGGGGGCGTGGTCCGCACCGGTTCTGCTGCATGAATTTGGGCATTATATTTCAGCACGCTTTTCGAGGGACGACAATCCCGGCGGCCCCCACACTCTTGGGCAACCAACGTCTCCGGCTCAGGCTATGAGTGAGGGCTTTGCGAGCTTCAATGCGTTGAGACAACTCAGCCGTCGTGCGTCAAACCCGGTGAGTCAAATGCGATTTGTTCAGGACAATATAACCTATACTATAGATTACGGAGTGAGCCGCTCTGCCAATAACGGGACGATTGCCTTTCCGAACCCAAATGGGCGTTCCAGTGATGACCTTGACGAACAAGTCGTCACCGTAGCCCTATGGCACCTCTTTGATGGCTCTGAAGTGAGTGAAGACCGGGTCAATGATGGCGCTGCCTTCAGCTTCACGGACCTTTTAGGTTATATGCAATCCCCGCGATACCTGGAGCGCGACCGAGCCGCAGATGGTGCCGACCTGATTGACTTTTTCGACGCGATTTATTGCAGCCAAAATGCGCGATGGGGCGACGCCTTGGGGATCGCCGAGAACATCATCGGTCTACCCTACAATACCCCCACACGTTGCCAATAAGGAGAGTTTCAGATGAACATTAAGCTGGTCATTGTCTGCCTAATACTTGGAAGCATGAGCGCCCATGCCGAGATCGGACAACATCCCGACCCTAAACTGTGCGGCAACCACATTTCTCCTTACAAGGCATCCATGAGCGTCGTGAAAACTGATGGCGTGTCTCGAGTAACGCTAACCATCAAAGCTCGGTCTACCAGCAGCCAACCAATATCCGTTGAACTCCTGAATAAGGTTTCCAACAAACCCGTCCCGGGCACATTGCGCACTGGCGTGAAGGCGCTGCGCAACGAGGGTGACACGGTGATTAACTGGAGCTTAGAGCAACAGATGGTTCCTGGCGGGCTTAAAGCCATCATCAGATTCGACGGGCACGGAAGTCATGGACACCTGGTGGTCACCGATCGAATCTACAAGCCCACGGTGATAAAGATGGCGCGCCCTTTCGAGGCGCGAGGCGTGGACTTTAAAGGGATGCAATTGAATAGGACCTTCGCGTTGACTCCAGCCAAATATAACAAGTAGGCACGTGCCTCACGCCCCTTAACGCGAAATCTAAAACAAACCATAGGTCACAACACGTCATTAACTTTGGGCACTTCGCTTAGTGAAACCGCATTGATACGCCATTTAATCGGTCGAGGCTCTGAAAGCCTCTTCGATGGCACTACTGATTGCCTGTGTACCGCGTCATGGTGCTACAGTTTTCTCAAAAATCAATCCCTCTCGATATTTGGCGAAGAACTCGACCGGACTGCTCATGAGCCCTTTGGACCAAACACGATCAGCGCCCACTAAAAAAGTCGTCAGTTTCGCCAACTCAGAGACGTCCTTTGTAGCTGAAAGGTACAGGTCTCGCTGAGCCCCCGAACTTCGGTCATCCGATGGCACAAAGACAGGCTCTTCAGAACTGTAATGTCCGTAGACGACACCGTCATCACCATGAACTGAGAAGACATCGTTCTTCATGAACACAGCAAGCCGTTCAACCTTTTGATTTTCCTTTAGCCAACTGGAACCTTGAAAATGGTGTGGTGCCTTGACGCCTACCAAATCCAAGATCGTGGGACCGACGTCGATCTGACTCACCACACGCTTACGCTCTGTGCGGGTCGATGTAAAAAGATTCTGATTCCGTGAAAACACACCAGCCACCATCTCAGATTTCTGAAACCCATAGAAAGAGGGCAAAGCAAAGTCGTCATCCTGTATCGGAAAACCATGATCACCAATGAGTACAAAAGCAACATTACTCACGTCCCCCCTCGCCTCCAGTGCATCCAACAAGCGCCCAAACTGCGTGTCAAAATAATGTAGAGACTTGAGATAACGCTCACTCTTCGTCTCAGCCTCCCAACTCGGCAGAAAGGTCTCAGGGACAGCGAAGGGCATATGAGTCGAATGATTATTGATCGTAAGTAGAAAGGGTTCCCCAACCGGCTGTTTCCCGAGCCAGTCAATCGCGCGGGAGAAAGCCAACTCATCTGCGTCCTCCACCTTGCCATCGTTCTTATCGTAGTCTACTGAACCGTAGTACAATTGAAGCCAGGGTGCTTGATTGTCAAAATAGGGATCCGAAGCCGTTACGATGTGTTTTGCGTAGACATTGTCGGGCAAATACTCCGGAAACCCCCTAAAGCCCTGCCCTGCGTATTCACCGAAGATATTCTGATTTGGTGGATTCCAAAGTCCAAGATAAATTGAGGCAGCACCGTACACGGATGGAAACCCATTGGAGATCGCTCGGGTAAACAGGGTCCCTCCATAGTCCATCATTCTTCTTATATTCTTGAGCCGCTTTTCGTTCTTCAGTTCGCCCAAGAAAAGGTCGCGATGCAAACTCTCCACAACGAGGAGCACGATGCTCACCGGCTCAGCGTCAATCCCATCGCAATCCTGGTCAATGCCATCAGACGGGACATCAATGTGTTCAGGATGGGCTTTCGCATTCGCGTCGTCGCAATCTCGGCTGCGGTCAAAGCCATCACCATCGGCATCAGTTAGACACGCTGCGCTCTTATGATAGCGACAAACATATTCTATCGGGAGATGTATGAGAGGATATTGCTCAAGGAAAACACCTTCGTCTCGTCCTTGTCTATGCCCAAACCGGGCAAGCTGCTTTTCCATGATCACTGGATCCGCGCGATACAACCGCCGTTCGACAAACCGCACCAACTCCTTCGCCAATACCGAGATCGGTGGCGAAATCCTGTCCCGACGACTATGGGTTGGACTGTACCAATAAGGAGACGATATGAGCCAAGCAGCCAACAGCCCAAAGAGCATGACCTGGATACGGTTGGGGCGAACAGTCCCTGCCGAACTTCGTCGAAGCAGCAGCATACACAAGACGACTGTGGTGATGGCGAAAATAGCGAATAGAAGATTTCCGAACCCATCCGTTTTCAGCACGAGCAAGAAGGTGTCATCCATCAACACTGAAGGTCGTATATATGTGCGAATATAGGCAAGATTAATGTGCTGACGCAAATAACGATAGACTTCTAGGTCAAAGAGCCCGAAAAGCAGGTAAAAGCCGCCCCCAAAAATCGCCAGT
>JBMYRY010000310.1:0-4165 GCA_049602795.1 Bradymonadia bacterium | reverse complement strand
TTTCATTTGCTGGACCAAAGCGCTTCTTCCCGCCGGTGATTGCTCTCAATGATCTCCCGAAGCTCGACGTCATCCTGATCTCACATGACCACTATGACCATCTCGACTATGAAACCGTCCAGGCGCTCAAAGATCGTAACCTAAAGTGGTTCGTCCCTTTGGGGGTGGGCGCACATCTGAAACACTGGGGGGTCGCAAAGAGTCAGATCGTCGAATTTGACTGGTGGGAAGAGCAGACCATTGGAGACGTGCGTTTGATTGCTGTCCCCGCACGACATTTTTCTGGGCGTTCCCTGTTCTTTACTGACAAAAATGCAACCCTCTGGTCTGGATGGGCCCTGGTGGGAAAAAAACGCCGTGTCTTCTACAGTGGGGATACCGCCTTGCATCCAGAGTTCAGAGACATCGGTGAACGGCTTGGCCCCTTCGACGTCACTCTCATGGAAACCGGTGCCTACAATCAGCTTTGGTGTGACGTTCACTTGGGTCCAGAACAAGCCGTCATCGCCCATCAACTCGTCAAGGGCAAAACGATGATTCCGGTCCATTGGGGACTATTCGATTTGGCTCTTCACGGCTGGACAGAACCCGCTGAACGAATCCTGCAAGCGGCAACCCTAATGAACGTAAACGTCTCACTGTTGGCTCCGGGCGAACAGTTTTCCCCGGGACAGACGACCCCCAACGACCGATGGTGGGCGGAACAACCTTGGGATACAGTTGAGAAAGCTCCGGTATGGTCTACCAATGTGGAATTCCTGCAAAAGGATTATCAACAGCGTTTGAGAAAAGAATGACTCAAGTTGAGCAATCAAAGACCACGTAGGGCGGTTAATGAGGCATCACTGCGTTATCATCCTCATCGCCCTCTGCATGGAAACTATCGGCGAGTAACGAGGTAATTTTGAGAATGGCAGACTGCTGCTTGCAGCAGTGAGCGGAGAAGACCATACAGAATCACATCTGCACAGGTATCAGCAGGCATTCATGCCTGGTAATCCAATCAGTTAAACTCTCGGCGCCGGGCAAGACCAACTAAGAGAAGGAACGCCCACGCAATGCCCAAACCAGATGACGCGCCAACCGAGCACCCTGAATCGCTGGAATCACTGTCCGAGGCAGATGCTCTGTCATCACCGTTATCACTGTCATCACCTTCATTGGTATCTGACAGTGCCTCACCACCGCCTTGTGTGCCGCCAGTTGTTGATGTACTATCTCCGCCCGACACTGGGACGGACTCAGCATATCCTGGACCGTTCTGATAGTGCTGGTATCCTTCTGGCATACAGAACATCACAACCTCTTCCACACAGCCGTCACTCGTCCATGGCTCCTGCTGGTCATCTTCATTCTCACTCGGTGCCTCATCCCCATCTTCGTTCGACTGAGGCGGAGCACCTCCTCCGCTTGAACTACCGGATTCCCCTTCGGACGGTTCGCTGGAGTCACTATCTGTAGGCTCAACGGGCTCTCCCGGGGTAGAACCGCTACCACCGCTGCCAGAACATGCCGCTCCAACAACGATGGACTCACAGGTCCAATCACTTGGACATTGATCATCGGTTTCGCACGCAATCTCCTGAGGCATACACTCAAACACGGATTCTTGTTGTTCACAATCGTCAGTTTCAGGCACTTCCTCGGGCTCAGGACACTCTTCACCCTCTGCGCAATCAGGTAACGGACGTGTTTCGGGGGCGCAAAGCGGTGTCACCTCGGTACACGCTAAACCTTCGCCACAATCAGCATCCGTCTGACATGCCGCTGGAACGTATTCACAGGTTCGTGTGGCTGGCTCCTCAAAGGGACCGGGATCACAAGGCTCGCTCCCCTCATCCTCTGGACAATCATTATAACTGATGGCTCCAGCGCGCTCTACACAACTGGAGATGCCCGGACAGTCCGCGTCCGTTTCACATGAAATGGGTCCAGGGACACATTCTCCGCTAGTGCTATGAGAGGGCTCTGGGCAGACCTCATTCCCATCGTCATCAACGTAGCAGGGCGCAGCGACCGCCACGTCAGTTCTTGCACACACTTCGTGTTCGCCACAATCGGCATCGCTTTCACACTCGGTTGCAAATAACGCCTGCGGCACGAGCAGACCTACTATGAGTAAATATTTCAACATCTTGTCTCCCTCCGTTTTTTTTGAGGCCATTCAACGCCTCCATCGATTAGTCGTAACCGACTCACCCCAAACACTGCAAGTTTTCTGGTGGGAGGTGCATGTGCCCACACGTATCTCCCAGCCACTGTTACCAGTCGACCAGTCAGAGATTTCTTACAGTTATTATTCAATTTCATCTGCCCTGACATGAACGCCACAACACCTGGACCGATTTTAGCAGGGTAAAATGGCGGTCACGTTAGAACTCCGTCCGTCAATGCGGTACCAGCAAGGCTAAGGCCAATATTCCTTTTGTGGGTCGAATAGTCTTCCCCATGGGTCTAGGCATGTTCTACCATGATCAGGACATCTAAGACTGAGGACGACACAGTGAAATACTGCCCTGCTTGCGATCAGGTTTTCCCAACCGAGGTTGAACGATGCCCGGAGCACAAACTCATCCTACACGGTATCAGTGGTCTAGATGACACCCTTGCAGCAAAGGCAGATCCCCTTATCGGCGCAACGCTTGAAGGCCGTTATGAGATCAAGCGGCTCATTGGAAAAGGCGGTATGGGCAGCGTTTATGCAGCGCTCCAATTAAGCACCTCTAGAGAGGTTGCCATAAAGATGATTACCGCGGGCGACGATAAAGACGGCAGCTTCAGGAAGAGATTCTTACGGGAAGCATATCTTATGAGCCAGCTTACGAATCCACACACGGTCACCGTCTTCGACTTTGGACAGACTGCGGAGGAGCAACTCTTTATAGCAATGGAGCTTCTCAAGGGGGTCTCACTTGACGAATTGCTCGCAAAAACCGAGCGTTTAGAGCCCCATAGGATCATTCGACTTCTATTGCAGATCTGTACCTCGCTCGCAGAAGCCCATTCGAAAGGCATCATCCATAGGGACATCAAACCTGAGAATATTTTTGTCACCTCGCCAAACACGGATCATGAATTCGTGAAGGTGCTGGATTTTGGTATTGCCAGAAATATGGCTGACCATGACCAAACTCGGATAACCAAAACAGGTTTCATTAATGGCACACCCCAGTATATGGCGCCCGAAGTCGCTCTCGGTAAGCCACCCGCCCCAACCGGCGACATCTATGCCGTTGGCGTGGTCTTCTTTCAACTCCTAACAGGCCAGCCTCCCTACTCGGGAGACAGTATGACTGAAATCCTGATGGCTCATTGCAACCGCCCGATCCCTAAAGTTTCGTCCGCCGCTGATTCTGAGACATCTGCTCATATTCAGTCGCTCATCGATGACATGCTCGCGAAGACGACTTCACGGCGAATCCACTCGGTAGATGAGCTTCGAAGACGACTCAACGCTTTAACGTCACTCCCCCTTGATGGTGTCCGATTCAAACCAAACGCCTCTGGCAGCATCGAGGATGAATTAGGCCCCACAGATGAGTTGGGTCTAAAGAGCTTACTAGACGTCGTGTCTCCAGCTACCCCACCGGATCGGCTACCGCCAACAGCGAAGCTAAAAGAACTCGAAGAAACGACGAGCTTAAGGGCAACAGACCCATCCGACCGGCAGGAGGCATTCAGTAAAGAACGGCTCATGCTGCTCCTAGGCGGTGCATTGATGGGCGCTATCCTACTTCTCGGTTTCAATGCACTCACCACGCCGCACGACGAGCCGGATCCGAAGCGCCAGCACGAATCTACAAATGAGCATTTCAGACAAGGAAAATCCTTGCTCGAACGGCATCTTTATCCCCGAGCAATCAAGGTTCTCAATGAAGCCCTTGTGTCTGAACCTGATCATGATCGCGTACAAGAAACACTCAATGATGCGCTTCAGCAATACGTACGATTCCTCGTGCAAAACAATCGCCAGGAGGAGGCAATCGAAGTCTTAACCGAGCAGGAAAAACTCTCGCCTCTCAATGAAACTGTCCGAACTCAACTGCCGGCGCTGTACGCAAGACGCACGATTGCCAGCGCCCTGAAAGCCCACGGTTCTCGAAGTCGAAGAATTCATCGGGAACTTGAAGAGAATCTCTTTAGTCGCTACCCCCAAAACCCCGTC
>JBMYRY010000309.1:0-4174 GCA_049602795.1 Bradymonadia bacterium | reverse complement strand
GCAGCATACTTACATTCGTTTCAACTCGACCCCCAACAAGCGGGCACAAGTCGCCTCTATCGGATGCAGACGCCGGATGTTGTAGAGGCAGAGCGTGTCGCATCATACGACCCACTCTTACTCAGCATTCCGATCGAAGTGATTATCGCGCTTGCCGCTTTGACCATTTGGTTATGGAACCGAGATCGATTCTCGCTTCGGAGCGCCAAAAAGGAGAGGATCAGAATGCTTTAGCTTTCTGGATCCTCAGATGCAGCTTTTTTTGATTCAACCAAGGTTCGAATGGACTGCTTCAGATTCGTCGATAGCCCAATGAAGCAAGCACCTACTCGAGAGAATCCGAGCCCCACATTTTTGACATTGGCTACTCTAAGACGAATCACGTCTCCTTCAGTCGCGCCGATGAGTGACCTAAGACTTGGCGCGTCAAGCTCCAGTATATCGCCCATCGCTGGCGGTACCTTGCACCGCCAAGATAGCCCACCCTCTGACAAATCGAGCAGCCTACCGCCCGGACTTGGGTTAAGTTCTACTTCAGAGAATTGGACTCGTGGCGACGCTCGTCTTTCAGTACCCTGCCACGAACCAGTCGCGTCACCTCGACTTTTGGCACTCTCAAGCGCTGACTTGATTTTCTGAATCAACAGCGACGGATCCAAAGGCTTCACCACATAATCCACGACGCCTAGCTTCAACGCACGATCTACGTTTTCGGGCTGACTTAGGGCGGAGAGCATCACCACAGGAATTGCTGCAGCCCTCGGGTACTTCCTCATCAGTTCGAGCAACTGGAAACCGTTCATCTCAGGCATGCGCACGTCAAGAACGATCAAGTCAGGTACTACTTTTTGTAAGACCCGAACCGCCTCTTTACCGTCACCAGCTTCAATCGCCTTAAACCCTGCCCGACGTAGGTTATACGCAATCATTTTTCGAATATTGGGATTATCCTCGACGGTTAAAATCGTAGTCATCTCGGTCATAGCCCCTCCTAAACATTCACCAAAATGGTCGCTTACTGACCGACAATCGCTTTGAAAGACGGAAAATACACTTCCGCACGCGCCGTAGCAGCCCAACCCATCACCTCACCATCGTAGCGGTGTCCGCCAATAAGAAGCAACGGAAGTGATTCATTACTGACCATAACAAGGTTTGCTCTGGCTTCAGGCAGACGGCATTCCTGCTCCAGAGAAGTAATCACGTAGTTCGCTTCCTGATCATTCTCGAACGGACTTTCCTCTATTCGAACCGCACCATTACTCACGGACAAGCTATCTCGGCCACCAGCAACAAGATAGGTCTGCAACGACCCCCGGGGACTTGCCGGCGAAGTCACCGCATGCGCAGCAAGTTCAGCAGTTGCAAACGGCAATTCCCCTACGCGCTCGACCATTAAACCACCATCCGCCTTCTGTCGAAAACGTTCCACGATATTCGTCGTTTGGGATGCGACAACATCGGTGTAACCACCAATAAACAAGAGTTCTTTGCCTCGATAAGTGCTTAGCATTTCAAAATGCGAGCGGGGCACCGCGAGGTCTTCGTAGTCGACAAAACAGCCCACGTCATCACCGGGAGTACTCCCATCGTTGCAACGCAGCCCATTCCCATCAACACCTTGACCCTCGAGCGTTGAAAACAATTCCACTGTCTCTGACAGAGCGTTGTCCGTTAACCCAGATGCGTAGGCTGCAGGATATCCAGCAATGCTGGTTCGTGCCATGGCTCCATGCGCACGAGGACTGCTGAGTGGTCCTTGCGGCACGATTCGACCATCAGGGAAGTAGCGGATGACGGTCGCTGTTAAATTGAAGGCGTTGTCATACCCTCCAGCAATTAAGACAGAACCGTCGTCGAGTCGCACTGCCTCATGGTGATATCGCGTGAACGCTTGATTTTCTAAGGTCACCGGCACAATCGGGAAATCTGCATCTGGATAAATCAATTCCGCATTTGTCGCGACCGTTCCACCATTCTCACCCGTGATCCCGCCAAAAACCAGAACCGAACCGTCAGCGAGCGTCGTCGCAGTATGATATGCTCGAGGAGTACTGAGTTGAAAGTCTAGTAGCCGAAAGTCGCCATAGAGCGGATCAAACACTTCGATTGTGCTCTTCGGTCTATTGACTCTGCGAGTTTGGTCAATCTCACCACCACCGATGATCAACACCCGTCCATCTGGAAGTACGGCAGTCGCAAACCCATCTCTCTTTTCTACCATATCGAAAGCCCCCCCGTCGGGATTGATGCCTGCAATATTGTTTGGCGAAATACAATCAGCGCGTCCAAGTTGTACGGGCACCCGTGTAACCGAACTCCCGTCTACATCGAATAAACCAGATGAACCATAAAATGACGATTCAGTCATGCCCCCAGAGGGGCGATTCAGACCAAAGACACTCACTCGGTAGTTTTGTCCCGCTGGCAAACTCGGTATTCGAGCAGACCGGGGTGATGCCTTGAAAATCTTTCTGATAGGCGTTGTCAATGGATCGCCCTCAACAACAATTTCCAACTCAAACAAATCCTCACTACTCAAAAGTTGCGCATTTGCCTCGCCATCCGCCAGGTTGAAAACAATCTGCACTGTCCCCCGCTCTTCGGGACCACACCCGACGGCGACCATCAATGCCAACGTGCTTATGAAGAGAATTCGAAATCTCAGTATTGCGTTTACCATGTGACCTCCAAATCAAATTCACCAGAGTCCGACTCACCATCTAGAAGGAGATATCCAGCAGTGGAAAGACCGCCCACCACGACAACCGTCGTGGTCCAGAACCACCAGGTCTTATGCCATTTCGTTCGCTTCTTACTCACCGGTCCCTGAGATGGACCCAACATTCCTTGGGTTAATCGACTACTCGGCTTCGAGAGAAATCCCGCAATCAAGGCGTTCTGGTAAGGAAATGACTGCACAGATCCCTCGATGCTTAACGCCAAGATCTCCACCTGCTCCAGCGCAGAGGCAATATCGCGACGAAAGCTGAAGACCCCCAACCGGACAGTCATACCAGCCTTTCTTGAGAACAAAGTCCCGACAATTTCAAATTTCTCTCCGGATTTCCGCAAGAACGGAATGACTAAAAATTCCACATCTAGCTTCTTCGCGATCGAGCGACCCTCGTCAACAGTTTGATTATCATTTGGCGAGAACTTGAGGTTTCGAACAAATCCACCCCAATCCACTTTGGGCGCATCATTCTTCGAGACAGCGCTTTCGCTCGTGCAGTCAAAGCCCGTGGTTTTGCCACTCTTGACCTTAAGCCAAACGTGATTAACCGGTACTCGGTTCGATGTGTAACACGTGACTCGGTGACGCCCCCTCGGTAATGCCAACCGATTGACCGCCTCTAGCGTCATTGGCTCTCTCTGATCGACCGACGCGAACGTAACCTCGGCTCCGCCTGTTCCTTTGACATTGCCGGTCTTCTTCTTGAGCCATTTCTTGGCAGTCTTGTCGTATTTTTTGGAAACACCTTTGTCAAACTCATCCGCTAAATTCGACAAATCACTCCAACGAGCCTTGCCCGTCAGTGTCGCTAGGTGGCGAAAAGCATCTTTCGCATCGCCGCCATACCCAAGCGACACATAACTCGCCCCCAAGTACGCTAGCGCTTCAAGATAATCCGCGAAGGAATCATTGGGTCCAACTTCTTTCTCGAATGCCAAGAGCGTAGGCTTTAGAAGCGCCACGACATCGCTGAACTTTTTCGCTTGATGAAGTTTTTTGGCCGACACCAACGCCTTTAAAAGTCTCGAAGCCTGAACAGTCTTCTTAGCACCGTCATCAGCCCCTGTACGCTTACTCACAGGTGAAACAACGGTCGATCGACTAAGTCTCTTGTAAAGTGCTTCATCAAATCGCGAAGAAAGCAAAGCGGCACCTTCAAGATTTGAACTTGGCTCAAGTGCGTGCACGAAGATCCTTGTTCTTTCTTCAGCGTGCAGCGTTGAACAGATGCCGCTGACCACACAGATGGCAAATGTTGTCATGTTGATTATCTTACGCATGCAATTAATCCTCATACCGTTGGACGGAAGCTCTGGAGCCCGAAGCGGTTATCATGCTATCTCCTTCGACGTCAATCAACGATTTAGGATTTAACGCTGAACCGACATGTCACTTTCGGGAAAATTCTTCTCAGTTTATGCGTGTATGCTCGCATTA
>JBMYRY010000308.1:0-4179 GCA_049602795.1 Bradymonadia bacterium | reverse complement strand
TTACGCCTCGGTGTCCGGGCTCGAGATTACGCGCGCCACAGGCTTCGAGTTCTCGGGCTAATAGTTTTTCGAAACCGGCATCGCAAGTCATATACAACGGACGAGGTCGGGCAAATGGTGAACGCAATTGGCTCATATGCTTATGGCTCCTTATGCGAAATCCGCCAACATTGGTGAGGGCGTCTTCTAAAGTCTTCGGGCTGGGTTTGGTGAGTTAGGTCTTCTACTGTCCAGCGCGCTTGAATGCGCTCGTCTAGTTTAAATCGTCTCTTGTTTGTTGAAAACCAGAGCTGACCACTTGGATTGAGGAGCTTGCAGCACGCTTGGATAAGCAGGAACTGATCCCGTTCGATTTCAAAACTATCTTGCATGCGTTTGCTATTTGAAAACGTGGGCGGGTCGAGAATGATCAGGTCGTATTTCGCGCGTCTTTCAGCGTTCTTTTCTAACCAATGGAGCACGTCTTCACGGATGAATTCATGTTGACCGGCGTTTAGACCATTTACTTCGAAGTTGTCTTTCGCCCACTGCAAATAGCGGTTGGACATGTCTATGGTGGTGACCAGCCTTGCACCACGACCCGCTGCGTAAACCGAGAATGAGCCGGTGTAAGCGAATAGGTTCAAGACTCTCTTGCCTTTACATTCACGGGTCGACAAATCGCGGGTCAGTCGATGATCCAAAAATAGCCCTGTATCCAGATAATCTCTTAAATTTACAAGGAAGGTGTACTCGAGTTCTGTAACAGTAAACTGGCGGTCAGATTGACCGAGCCGGTGATATTGGTCTTTGCCTTTTTGACGCGCTCGCGTTTTCCAAAAGACATTGTCGACTGGCATCCCTAGCGTTTGTGCGATGGGCGCACACCAGTCCTTCGCTTGTCGGTCATCCATTGAATCAGCAAAGTTGTAAACAACCGCTTTGGGACCGTATTGATCAATCGTAAACGGTAGCTCCGGGATGTCTCGGTCGTATAACCGAACGCAATCGGTGCCATATCGACGGGCCCATTTACGGAGATGCTTTGACCGTTTACGTAGCCGATTGCTAAGCATATCTGTGAGTTGTGCTAATTTGTTGTCTGTGTTCATGGTCATCATCGAGTTGTGGCTGCTCATCTTTACAGTGCTTTTGACTTTGCTTGCAACGAGTTCCATATCAAGCGACCCTTAAAACATGCCATGGTTATTCGGATATGGGTCGATCATCTGGCGACCAAACATAAAATTTCAAAGAAAGGCACCTGCAACGCTACCGGGATGGCGGCGTTCTTTTTGTCAATTGTCCGTAGACCATCGGGGCACTCCGGAAGCCCCGGGTCGTGTGCTGACCTTGAGAGAGGACGCGCAGGCTCGTTGTGACGGTGTCGCATTTGAGGTGAGTTCATCTCTTTGGCACGAGACCTTGGCGTATTACGATGAGCGAGAAAAGGGAGGGTACCGTCGCTTGGACGTGATGCTCGAGTGCGGGGACACTCGAATTCCGGCTGTGACCTATGTTGCGCCCCCGGGAAACCCACATGATGCGGGGGCGGAACCATTAGAACATATTGTTTCGGTGATCCGCACCGCTGAAGGTCCTAGTGGAACTAACCTTGAGTACTTCTTGAACCTGGTTGACATACTCCGCGCCAATGGAATTAAGGATTCTTATCTGTCGCAGGTGCTTGCAGTGTTTCGTTCGTTGGATTAACCGTCGCTCGTTTTAATGGCATCACATCGGGCTGCAGCGGAATAAATCTTGAGTCTTCCTCGGTCTTGGGTGGGGCGCATGCCGTCAAGCACCATTCCAGCGAAAAAGGCTCTCCGTTCCTCAGCGAAAGAACTGTTTCAGTGAGCAGTGTTGCTAGGCTTGGTTCTCGACACCTTTCTTCGCAGGTTGATTTGTGAGCATGCAAGAGGATGTGATGACCGACATGATGCGCGATGACCCCCGCAAGAGTCTCATCTCCGGTCAACTCATTCACGCAAAGCGTGAGGGGATATCGATGCGGTACTGAGATCTGTTGCTCTCCTAATTGGAGTTTAGGCGACTGTGGACCACAGAGTTGTTCATCTTGCGTGCAATGAATACTTGTAACGTGCTTCGTGAGCATTTCCGTAAGTCTTCGTTCTGAGTTGCCACTGAAAGCCGCTTCATCTCGTTCTTTGGCTTTCTCAACCACGTCACCTTCATGTCTTCGAAACCATCGGAGGACATCTCTAACTCTGTTTTGGGTCGTCTTTGAACACTCACTAAACTCCACTTTTTGAGCCCTTGCTGAGCCAATAACTCCCGCATCGAGGAGCAAGAGCGTCGAAATACCAACCAAGCAGGGTAAGTTGATTCGGCACATAGACGTTCCTTTCAAGGCCAAACACTCGGTCCTGTGGGGATAATTCCTGTCGGGTTGATTGTCAAATGACTCCCGTAATAATGCGATTTAATTTCGTCCAAATTACAGGTTGCCGCAATCTCGTCAAGAGCATAGAGCCGTTTGAGATAGCCATAAAGTGCAGGGAATTCGACGAGTTTCTTCAGGTTGCATTTGAAATGACCGTGGTAGACCGCATCAAAGCGAATCAATGTTGTAAACAACCGAATATCGGCTTCAGTTAGTTGATCGCCAACGAGGTAGCTTCGATTTTCAAGTTGCTTCTCCAAGCGTTCCAAGCAAGCGAATAAGGAGCCGACTGCGTCTTCATAAGCGCCTTGAGATGTCGCGAACCCACATCGGTAAACACCGTTGTTGAGATTTTCATAAACGTCAGCATTCCAATGGTTTATCTCAGTTCGCAAGGACTCAGGATAGAGTTCAATCGTATGTCCCTTGGTCCTTGGAGCCGTTTCATTGAGCATTCGAATGAGTTCTGATGATTCATTGTTTACAATTGTATTGGTGCGTGTGTCGAAGAGCACGGGAACGGTTACTCTACCCGTGTATTGCGGGTCCGCCTTCACGTAAACAGCGTGTAGTGTATTGGAACTAAAGAGCTTATCAACAAATGAGCCAGTAAATGTCCACCCTGGGGCACCCATGAACGGATGAACAAATGAGACCGGCAGCCAGGCTTCGAGACCGAAGATTGCTCTCACGATCATTACTCGGTGTGCCCAGGGGCAAGCACGGCTCACATAAAGATGATAGCGACCGTTTTCGATGGCATGTTGAGCGCCGTCATCCAAGCTGAGCTGGCTTCGAAAAACTGATTCGTCTCGAATAAATTCACCTTTTGAAGACCGCTTCCAACTCTCCGAGCTGAACCATATACCTTTATGTGAATAACCCATGAGCTTGTGTTAACCTTTCGACGTATTATGAAAAACCTGAACACATAAATGGTACTATGTCTTTATGAGCAAGATTGCATCAAAATCGTTTCATCCATTTGTTTTCATTGCCTTGTGCTGCCTGCCGGCATGTTCTCTGGTCTGGAATGCTGAACCTGTAGATCCACCTAATACCGAAGGGCAGAACTGTGGAAATCGATACGATGACGACGGAGATGGATTCACAGATTGTGACGACGATGACTGCGCATGGAGTGAGCTCTGCCTGCACGACGGGAAGCCATACGAAATCGAACTGTGTGCTTACGGTGAGACGCAACGTACTTTCAATTTTGATGACCTTTCTGTGACTCGACTAGCCAATGCCTGTCGAGACCAAGAAGCCACGTCTAGTTTTGGCGGCAATCGCAGTGTTTGTGGTCCGGTGGGGGTTGGCAGTGAAACGCGGTTGTCCAGCGAGTATCATTTGAATGATTGGAATGTGTTCGCGGAGTCGTATTGCGCACAACTTGAGAATCGAATTGTTCGCACCAATACATGTGGCGTCGAGGCGAGGGATTTTCAACGTCAATGCGATGCCCCGGCTTTGGTTTGCATCGATGATGATTGCGACGAACTTGCCTTATTTCTAAATGGTGACCGGACAGATGGTTCGGCTTCGGGCGTCGTCAGCAGAGACATTGACCTTTGGTCGGAGAATACCGATTTTTTCGAGATTGACACCGACATCAAGAGGCTGACAACTCGTCTGGTCAATCCGTCAGATGATATGGCAAGACCAAAGCAAATCTTGCCATGTAATGAGCCCGGCTGTGCAGGCGCGTGTCAGATGACAATACACTTCGAGCCAAAAGAAGCTGATGCACGTGGTGCTCGGCTCAACCTGCATCTTGCGGTGGGCGAAGGTGA